>JAJTCR010000476.1 GCA_021325695.1 Steroidobacteraceae bacterium
GACGTCGCGCGCCGGGCCGGCATCGAGGTCGTCACCGGCGCCACCGTCTGCGGAACCCGCGGCCGACTCGGGCTGCGCGAGGTCACGATCGCGATCGTGACGGCCGGCAGCGTCGGGGAGCCGCGACGCATCGCCTGCGATGCACTCCTGGTGTCGGGCGGCTGGACGCCGAGCGTGCACCTGTTTTCGCAGTCCCGCGGCAAGCTCGGATGGCACGACGCTCGCCAGGTGTTCGTGCCGGACGCATCGGCCGAGAGCGAGCGATCGGCGGGCGCATGTCGCGGCGTCGATGGCTACGAGGCGGTGCTGAACGACGGTGCGGCGGCCGGCCGGCGGGCGGCCGGTCGCGCAGGCGAGGCGCCGTCGTGCCGCGTCGAAGCGCGCGAGTTCAGTCCGGACGGGCTCGCGGGCGCGTTGGCGCAGGCGAACCCGCTGCGCCCGACACGTGCGTTCGTGGACTTCCAGAACGACGTCACGAGCAAGGACCTCGCGCTCGCGATGCGCGAAGGCTTCGAGTCGATCGAGCACATCAAGCGCTACACGACGACCGGCATGGCGACCGACCAGGGCAAGACCTCGAACATGAACACGCTGGCGATCGTCTCGGGCGAACTTGGCCGGTCGGTGCCGCAGGTGGGGCTCACGACGTTTCGCATGCCGTACACGCCGGTGACGTTCGGGGTGTTCGCAGGCTACGAACGCGGCGACCTGTTCGACCCGGTGCGGACCACCGTCACACACGACTGGGCCGCGCGGCACGGTGCGGTCTTCGAGGACGTGGGCCAGTGGAAGCGGGCTCGGTACTTCCCGCGCGCAGGCGAGGACATGCAGGCGGCCGTGCAGCGCGAATGCCGGACGGTCCGTACGGGCGTCGGCATGTTCGACGCATCCACGCTCGGGAAGATCGAGGTCGTGGGGCCCGATGCGCTCGAGTTTCTCTCGCGCCTGTACGTGAACGGCTTCAAGACCCTCGGTGTGGGGCGTTCGCGCTATGGCGTGCTGTGTCGCGACGACGGGTTCGTCTACGACGACGGCGTGATCGCCCGCATCGCCGACGAGCGCCTGCACGTCACGACCACCACCGGCGGGGCTGCGCGCGTGTTCGCACTGATGGAGGACTACCTGCAGACGGAGTGGCCGCAGCTGCGGTGCTGGATCACCTCGACCACGGAACACTGGGCGGTGATCGCCGTGCAGGGCCCGAAGTCGCGCGAAGTGCTGGCACCCCTGGTCGAAGGCGTCGATCTCACGGCCGCCGCGCTGCCGCACATGACCGTGGCCGAGGGAAAGATCCGTGGCGCCCCGCTGCGGCTGTTCCGCATGAGTTTCACCGGAGAGCTCGGCTTCGAAGTGAACGTGCCGGCCGAGTACGGACTTGCGGTCTGGGAAGCGATCCACGACGCGGGCGAGTCCCACGGCATCACGACCTACGGCACCGAGACGATGCACGTACTGCGCGCCGAAAAGGGGTACATCATCGTCGGCCAGGAGACGGACGGCACGGTGACCCCGGACGACGCGGGCCTCGGCTGGGCGATCGGCAGGAACAAGCCGGATTTCGTCGGCAAGCGCTCGCTCATGCGGGAGACGATGCTCGACGCGAATCGAAAGCAACTCGTCGGTCTGCTGACCGCCGACCCGAACGTCGTGCTCGACGAGGGCGCACAACTCGTCGCCTCGCCGGGCCAGCAGCCACCGATGGCACTGATCGGGCACGTGACCTCCTCTTACCACAGCGCGACGCTGGGCCGCGCAATCGCGCTCGCCCTCGTGCGCAACGGACGCGGCCGCGTCGGGCAGACGCTGCACGTACCGATGCCCGGCAGGGAAATCGCGGTGCAGGTGACCTCGCCGGTGTTCTACGACCCCGAGGGAGCACGCCTGCATGCCTGAGGCCGTCCGTCGCGCCGTCGTCGCCATTCCGGCCGCCGAGTGGGTGCAACCTGTACCGGCGCTCACGCGATTCGTGTTCCGCGGCGACGCTGCGGCGCGCGCATCCGCGGGCGCCGCGTGCGGCGTGGCACTGCCGGAGGAGTCCTGTCGGTCCAGTTCGGACGGCGGTCGAAGTGCACTCTGGCTCGGCCCAGACGAACGCCTGCTGCTGGCGCCGGATGGCGCGGCCGGCGCCATCGTAACGGCGTGCGCGGGCGCGGCTCCAGGAAGTCGCGCGCGAACTGCGGTAGACGTGGCCGGTGCAGTTTCGCGAGGTTCAGGGGGTGCTCGCGAGTGCAAAGTCGACGGCCGCGAGCGCGTGCGCGGCGGTCGAATCGACCAGCGGTACCGTCGCGTCGTCGGGCCCGACCAGGAGCATCAGTTCCGTGCAGGAGAGCAGGATCGTCTCGGCGCCCTGCGCCACGAGGCCCGCCATGGTGTCCCGCAGGAATGCGCGCGAGGTCTCGACGACCTGTCCGGCACAGAGTTCCTCGTAGATGACCCGGTGCACCTCGCGGCGTCGTACGGCATCGGGGACGAGCACGCGCAACCCGTGCCGTTGCGCGAGATGGCCGCTGAAGAACGCCTGCTCCATCGTGAATCCCGTGCCGAGGAGGCC
>JAJTCR010000057.1 GCA_021325695.1 Steroidobacteraceae bacterium
GAACCGCGCGAGCCGGGTGCGGGCGAGCTCGCGCAGTTCCTCGAGCAGCCGCGTCTCGTCGCCGCGCCACGCGCTCGCGCGCACGACCACGGCGCATGCACTCTCGCCCCACTTCGCGGACGGCTGGCCGATCACGCCGACCTCGCTCACGCCCGGGTGCGAGCTCAGCACGTTCTCGACCTCGGCGGGGTACACGTTCTCGCCACCCGAGATGATCATGTCCTTCGAACGATCCTTGATGTAGATGAAGCCATCCTCGTCGATCTCGGCGATGTCGCCGGTGTGGAACCAGCCGTTGCGGATCGCCTCGCTGGTTGCGTCGGGACGGTTCCAGTAACCCGTGAACAGGTGCGGTCCGCGCGTGATGACCTCGCCTGGCAGGCCCGGGGGCACCGGGTTGCCGGCGAGGTCGACGACCCGGACGTCGATGCCGTAGTACGGCAGGCCGGTCGACCCGGCCTTGCTCGTCGCGTGTTCGGAGTTCAGCAGGCAGATGCCGCCGTGCGTTTCCGTCGCGCCGTAGACCTGTCGCACCTGCACGCCCATCGAGTGCCAGGCCTCGATCAGGCTGACCGGCACGGGCGCCGCACCGCAGAGCACCCAGCGCAGCGCGGGCCGGGCGGCGGTTGCGCGCGCCGGATGCTGGTACATGAATGCGAGCATCGCCGGCACGGCGAAGAATCCCGTGATCCGTTCACGGTCGACGAGGTCCCACATCAGCGCCGGGTCGAATGCCTTGACGAGCACCGAGGTCATGCCGCGGTACACCGCGACCATCGTCAGGCCGAGCCCGGCGATGTGGAACATCGGCGCGACGATGATCTGGCGTTCGTCGCACGTGAGGTCACTGGTCGCGAGCATGCTGGCGAGATAGGACAGGTTGGCGCGGTGCGAGACCAGCGCACCCTTCGGACGGCCGGTCGTGCCGCTCGTGTACATCATGAAGAGCGGGTCCTCGCCGGTCGCGCCGATCGGCGGCTCCGTCGTCGGGGCGGCCGCGATGGTGGCGTCGAACTCGCCGTGATCGGCGGCGAGCCAGCGTACTTGCGGAAACTGCGCCCGGAGCGGCTCGACCAGCGGCGCCTGGTCGGCGCCGTAGATCACGGCGGAGGCGCCGCTGTCGAGCAACTGGTACGAGAGTTCCGGCACCGTCAGGCGCCAGTTGAGCGCCACGAAGACGAACCCGGCCTTGGCGCAGGCGAAGTAAGCCTCCGCGTAGCGGGGCTGGTTCGACATCAGGCAGGCGACGCGCTCGCCCGCCTCGAGTCCGAGCCCGAGCAGTGCGTTCGCGACCTGGTTGGTGCGTTCGTTGAGCCGACGGAAGTCATACCGCTCGCCGGTTGCGACGTCGACGATGGCTTCCATGCGGCCGCTGATCTTGGCGCGCTCGGTGAGCGTCTGGCCTGCGTTGACGAGCATCGGATTTCTCCCCTGAACCGGCCGGACTCCGCGTGATCAGCGCTGTCGCGCGGCGACGTCCTTGAAGGCGACGTTCTCGATCCGGTACTGCTGCCAGTCGCGGCAGTCGAAATGCCACCACTCGATGTCGTCGACCGTGAACCCCTGCGCCTCCATCGTCCGTCGCAGGAGGTCGCGCGCCTCACGTTGCGCCGCGGTGCCACCGCCGTAGTCGGGATGGGCCCGCTCGGAAAAGTCGTCGTAGCCGCTCGGCATCTCGACCTCCCGCCCCGTCGCGAGGACGTAGAGGGTCAAGTCCACCGCGCAGCCGCGATTGTGCTTCGAGCCCTGGTCGGGATTCGCGACGAAATCGCGCTGCTCGGGGGGCACGGCGTCCCAGAAGATGCGGGTGACGTACCAGGGGCGGTACCCGTCGAAGAGCAGCAGGCCGTATCCCTGCGGCTGCAGCGCCTTGTGCGCACGTACGACCGCCTCGGCCGCCGGACGTTGCAGGAACACGCGCGCCTCGGAATAGACGGGCCAGTGCAGGAAGTTGTCGCGCGTCGCGTAGCGGACGTCGAGCAGGATCGTCGGGTCGAGCGTCGTGACCTCGACGAGATCGCTCGCACGAAACGTTCCGGTTTCCTCGGGTGGCAGCCCGCGCAGCGCCTCGGCACGCAGGGCCTCGAGCTTGTAGGTCGGCAACCGGGCCACGTGGCCGGTCGAACAAGCCGTGACGGCGCCCGTCGCGACGACGAGCAGGATTGCGAGTGTGCTCTTCATGGTGGAATCACCGCGAATTCCCCCTCCAGTTCGCCGACGCGGCCGCCGCCGCAGGTCAGCACGGTCCGCACGGCGATCCTCGCCATGCGCCCCCGCTGCAGCGTCTGCAGCAACCGCGTCCACTCTTCCTCGTCGGGCGCCTGCGCGGCCGCGATGAAGCCGGCCGTGATCGGGCGCTCGTAGTCCATGCCGGTGCGCCGGACCACGATGCGTCCGGGCTGCCCGGCCGCCTCGAGCCGCACCTCGATCAACGACCACGCCGCGAGCGTGGCGACCGCCGAGGCACTGCCTCCGAATACCGTGCCGCTGTGGTTCACGTTGGGCGCGAGCGGCGCCTCGACCACGACGCCCCCCGGCTCGGCCCGCAGCACGCGCACTCCCATCGCGACCGACAGCGGGATGCGTTCGTGCAGCGAGGCTTGCAGGCGTTCCGGCGACACGACTGCATTGTGTGGGCCAGTCCCGGCCGCCCGCAACGTCCGTGCGCCGACCGCAGGTCAGTCGCGGGCCGGACGCGGCCGCGACGGGATCCGGTAGAGCCAGGTGGCAAGCCCCAGCGCCAGGAGTGCAAGCAGAAGCTTGAGCCACCCCGGCCGCACGAAGAACAGGATCGAGATGCCGAACGACACCAGCATCGTGACGATCGCGACGACCTTGGTGCCGTACGGGAGGCTGCGGTGGACGTACCAGTCGTGCAGCATCGGCCCGAGCCAGCGGTGGCGCAGCATCCACTCGTGGAACGGCCGGTAGGCCCGCGCGAAGCAGGCGGCCGCCAGGATCAGCAGCGGAGTAGCCGGCAGCAGCGGCAGGAAGATGCCCGCGACTCCGGTCGTGAACGCGAGCACGCCGATGACGAGGAACAGCGCGCGCACGATCGCCGAGCGATGCTCCCGGGGGTACAGCGCGCGGACGCGCGCCCGGTGGGGCGGGGGCGGGGTGGTCACGCTCCGCAGCGTACCGCAGGACGTGACGCGCCGAGGTCAGCCGGCGCCGACACCTTCTCTAGGTCGGGTAATCGCTGCCGATGTACGACTTCAGGCTCGTGATCGTCTCGGCCTGCTGCGCGACGACCGCCCGCACGAGATCGCCGATGCTGACGAGCCCGATCACCTTGTCGTCGGCCGTGACTGGCAGGTGGCGGATGCCGCGATCCGTCACGAGCTGCAGGCATTCGCCGAGGCTCGTGTCGGGCTGTACGGTGATCACGTCGCGCGTCATGATCTCGTCGACCCGGGTGTCGCGCGAGGCGCGGCCGCGCAGGATCACCTTGCGCGTGTAGTCGCGCTCCGAGAGGATCCCGAGCAACCGGTCCTCCTGCATCACCAGCAGCGCGCCGACGCGGCGGGCATCCATCATCTGGATGGCGTCGAACACGGTCGCGTCCGGTGCGACCGTGTGGACGTGCGATCCCTTGTACGCCAGCAGGTCCGCGACGGTGCCGCGCATCGGCGGGGTTTCGACGTTTCCGAGCACCATGGTCCGATTCCTCTGCAATGATCAGGCGGTCGACTCGTCGCGCTGCCGCATCCGTTCCGCCGCCGGTGCCGTCGCCGGCGAGGCGCTGGGCCGGAACAGGCGCAACGCGATTCCCACGTAATAGGCGAGACCGAGGAAGCTGCCGATGAACGCGACCGCGGCCCAGATCGTGTGGCCGGAGGCGATCACGGACCTGAACACGAACAGCTTGGCGAAGAATCCAGGCAGTGGCGGCATGCCGGCGAGCGAGAGCATCGACAAGGCGAGCAGGATCGACGCGACCGGGCGCCGACCGAACTGGCCGTCGAGCCGCTCGAGCGTGTCGTCTTCGCCGGGGCACAGCACGGCGAAGCTTGCGCACGCGAGCACGGTGGCGAGCCCGTAGAACGCGGTGTACCAGAGCAGGTCCGCGCCGCGGCTGCCGGTCACGTCCAGCAGCGCGAAGATCATGTAGCCAGCGTGCGCCACCGACGAGTAGGCGAGCAGGCGTCGGAAGCGCGACTGGCCGAGCGCGGCGAGATTGCCGAACACGATCGAGACGATGGCGAGCGCCGTGATCACCGGCACTGCCGCCGAGCCGAGCGCCGACGGCCCCACGATCCGCACGATTGCGAGCACCACGGCCGCCTTGACCACCGAGGCCATCCAAGCGGTCACGGGCAGGCGCGCGGCGGCATAGGCGTCGGGCGCCCACGCATGGAACGGGAACACGGCTGCCTTGAGGAACAGGCCCGCGAGCACGAGCAGCAACGCCGCCTGGCCCTGCGCACCGCCCGTCGTGAACAGCCCCGCGAAGGCGTCGAGTCGCAGCGTGCCCGTCAAGCCGTAGCCGATCGAGGCGCCGAACAGCAGCACTGCGCTCGCGACCGAGGACAGCACCAGGTATTTGAACGCCCCTTCGCTCGCGACCGTGCGGCCCTGGCCGAGCACGATCAGCGCGAAGGCTGGCAGCGACAGCAGCTCGATGCCGATGAAGAGCGTGGCGAAACTCGCGGCGCCCAGCATCAGCATGCCGCCGACGATCGACGCGCCCGCGAGGATCCAGAACTTGTGGCCGCGGACGGAGCCCGGAAACCAGGCGGCCACGCCGAACCCGCACAACAGCAGCACGGCCTTGCCCGCCACGGCGAGCCTGTCGACCCGCAACTCCCCGTCGAGCAGCACGGCCGAATAGTCCGCGCCCAACTGGGTATAGAGCACTGCCAGCGCGGCGACCGTGGCCCCCACGAAAGCGCCCTGGCTCCACCGCGCGCCGACGCGCATCGCCTCGAGCGCCATCGCGATCACGACGACACCGAGCAGCGCGAGCTCGGGCGCGAGGCCGTACCAGAAATCACTCGGCATGTGGTTGCGCTCCCAGCACCGCCGTGGCCACCGGCCGTGCAAGCCCGGTGATGGTGCCTTCGGTCCGCTCCATCCACGCGCCCGGGCGCACGCCGATCCAGAAAATCAGCAACAGCAACGGCGCGAGCGCGAGCAGTTCGCGTGGCCGGAGGTCCGGCGTGAGTCGCTCGGGCAGCGCCGAATCGTCGAACAGCAGGCTCCGTGCGAAGCGCAGCATGTAGGTGGCGCCGATCACGACGCACGTGGCCGCGAGCAGGGTCGCGAGCAGCACGCCGACGCCGTGCCCGGCCTGCCAGCGTGCCATCCCGGCGCCGAACGCCCCGAGCAGCACCAGGAACTCCGCGGCGAAACCGCTCGTGAGCGGCAACGCGAGCGAGGCCAGCACGAACAGCATCAGCACCGCCGCGAACCGCGGCGCGCGCGTCGCGAGGCCGTGCACCTGCAGGTAGGCCGCGCCACGGCGCTGCTCGAGCAGGCCGAGCAGCAGGAACAGCCCGGCCACCGTGACGCCGTGGCTCAGCATCTGCACCATGGCGCCGTGCAGGCCGGTCGCCTGCAGGCTGAACGTGCCGAGCACGATGTAACCCATGTGGCTCAGCGACGCGTAGGCGACGAGCAGCTTGTAGTTGCGTTGCCGCAGCGCGAGCACCGCCCCGTAGAAGATGCTGACCGCCGCGAGACCCACGAACAGCGATGCGAACGAGCTGGCGCCTTCCGGGGCGAGCGGCAGCGCGAGTCGCAGGAACCCATACGCGCCCATCTTGGAGAGCACGCCCGCCATCAGCGCCGTGCCGCTCGGCGAGGCCTCGCGGTAGGCGAGCGGCAGCCACGCGTGGAACGGGAACAGCGGACTCTTGACCATGCAGGCGAGCGCGATCGCGAGGAACACGAGTCCCTGCTGCGGCCGCGACAGTTGCAGGCCTGCGAGCGTCGCGTAGTCGAACGCCCACTGGCCGGTCTGGCGCGCCGCCTCGGCGCCCAGGAAGATCACGGCCGCGAGCAGCAGGACGCTGCCCGCCATCGTGTAGAGGAAAAAGCTGATCGCGGCGCGTCGACGCTGCGGCCCGCCGAACACCAGGATCAGCAGCACCATCGGGATCAGCACGGCTTCCCAGAGCACGAAGAACACGAGCAGGTCCTGCGCCAGGAACGTGCCGAGCAGCGCGCCTTCGAGCAACAGCAGCAGCACGAGGTAGAGCGGGCTGCGGCCTTCGGCGGTCCCCCACGCGCACGCGAGCACGACCGGAAACAGCAGGGCCGTCAGCAGCAGCAGGTAAGCGTTGTAACCGTCGACCGCGAAGCGAAGCCCGATGCCGAGCGACGGGATGAAGGGCGCATCGACCGCGAACTGCGCGTGGCCGGAGCCGCCGTCGAACGCGCCGAACAGCGTGACGACGAGCCACAGCACGGCGAGCATGACGCCCAGCGTCGCGACGCGCGGCAGGGCGCCGCGACGGCCGAGCACCGCCGGGACGAGCGCCGCGAGGAACGGCAGCAACAGCGCGGTCACGAGCATCGTGGACTCAGCCATGGGTGGCGACTCCGAGGCCGAGCACGACGGCGAGGCCGATCAGCGCATAGATCACGTAGGCCTGCAGGTCGCCGGTCTGCACCCGCGACAACAGTGCCGTCGCACGCCCACCGAACCTGGCCGGACGCTCCAGGCTCACGCGTGCGATCCGCGCTTCGACGCGCCGCGCAAGCACGGCTTCCGAGAGCCAGTCCGTGAACCGGACCACCACGTGCTCGTAGAACCCGTCGAAGTAATAGCCGTGGCTCACGAGGTTACGCAGCGCGTTGGGCTTCGCGGCGGACTCACGCGCAGCACCGCCGCGGCCGTAACGCAGCCACGCGAGCGCGATGCCGCCGAGCGCCACGGCGACGGCGACCGCCATCAATGCGAGTTCGGTCGAGTGACCCACGCCTTCGCGCAACGCGACGTGCCCGACCACTGGCTCGACCAGGTCGTAAAATGGCGCGGACACGCCGAACCAGTGGCGCCAGAGCTCCGGCAGGCCGACCAACCCCGCCACCACCGAGCCGAGCGCCAGCACCGCGAGCACGACCGACATCGTCGGCGGCGGCTCGTGGACGTGGTGTGCAACCCGCGTGTCGACGCGGCTCGCCCCGAAGAACGTCAGGAACACGGCGCGGAACATGTAGAACGCCGTCAGGAACGAGGCGGCCGAGCCGACGAGCCAGAGCCCGAACGAGCCGCGCGTCGAGGCGTAGGCGGACCAGAGGATCTCGTCCTTCGAGAAAAATCCGGCGAACGG
>JAJTCR010000058.1 GCA_021325695.1 Steroidobacteraceae bacterium
CTCGGGATGGTCCAGCCGAGGCCCGCGCTGCGGTCGACATCGGCATCGGCCCACAACGCGACCGTATTGCCGATCTGCTCGTAGGCGCCGCGAAACACGACGATGATCGCAATCACACCCAGCAGCAGCCCGAACCGACGCGCGAACGAATGCTCGTCGTTCGGCGCGCCCGGCACCCACGGTTGGACCGCCGCGGCCGCGGCCGGCAGGTAACGGCCGCCGAGGACGTAGATGACGAGGCCGAGGCACATGCCGACGCCGGCGGCCCCGAAGCCGTAATGCCAGCCATACAGCTCGCCGAGCGTGCCGCAGACGAGCGGCGCGAGCACCGCCCCGAGGTTGATGCCGACGTAATAGACGCTGAACGCCGTGTTGCCGCGTGGATCGTCCGCCGCGTAGAGGTGGCCGACCTGGCTCGGCAGGCTCGGCAGGAAAAAGCCGTTGCCGATTGCGATCGTCGCGAGCGCCGGATAGAACAGCGCCGGGAAGGCCATCAGAAAATGGCCGACCGCCATGATCGAGCCGCCGAGGATCACGGCGCGCCGACGCCCGAGCCAGCGATCCGCGAGCAGGCCCCCGAGGATGGGCGTGAAGTACGCGAAAGACGTGTAGCCGCCGTACACCCACGACGCGTCTTCCTGTCGCATCGCGAGCGCCTTGGTCATGTAGTAGATGAGCAGCGCGCGCATGCCGAAGTAGGAGAATTTCTCCCACATCTCGGTCAGGAACAGGATCGTGAGGCCGGGCGGATGCCCGAACCAGCGGCGTTCGGCGTCCTTCGTCGCGGTGTCGCTCGCGAGCACCGCCATCAGGCCGCCACCGGGCGTGCGGCGCGCAGGCGCCAGAGTCCCAGGCCGAGCAACGGCAACACGTACACTGCGATCAGCGCGTAGGCGAGTGCCCGATAACCGCGCGCGATCAGCGCGACCAGCCCAAAACGGTCCGCCAGCAGCATCGCCACGACGAGCAGCGCCCCCGCGAACACGAGCCGCGCGCGCGGCGGGAACCCGCGACCCGAGCGCAGCTGCCAGGCACGCGCGAGTCGTTCGTTGACCGCGTGGATCCCGCCGGTGCCGCTCTCGAGCAACGCGGCGAAGATCATCAGCTGGAAGGCGACGTGGAACAGCGGCAGGTCGAGACGCTGCAGCAGGTAGTCGGACGGCAACGCCTGCGCTCCGACCTGCGGGTAGAGGGCGAGCATGCAGACGAAGAACAGCACGGCCGGGACCATCGCCAGCGGTCCGCAGAGCGCGCCGGCCACGATGGCATCGCGCCGGCTCTGCAGGTGGCGCAGCACGGGCAGGATCACGACCGCGCCGACCACGTTGTATGACGCGTAGGTCACGCCGGCGCCGATCCAGCCGGTCGTGGGCACGTCGAGCGCCAGACTCGCGGCGATGCGGTCACCGAACGCCGTCAGCGAGAACACCACGAACAGTGCATAGACGACGTACAGGAAGATCGAGACCCACTTGAACAGCCGTTCCACCGATGGATTGCCGAACGCGACGAACGCGGCAATGGCCACGCCCAGGCAGAGCGTACCGACGAGCGACGGCCACGAAAACAGCGCCGCGCCGATGGCGCCCGCGGCCGCACCGAACACGGCGAGCACGAGCACGAGCAGCAACAGGTACACGATCTCGAACGCGATCCATCCTGGACCGAGCAGGTGGCGGAAGAACGACTGGTAATCGGGGCTGTGGGTGGCGCGCGCGAACGTGAACGTGGCGATGCAGATCACGCTCCAGATCACTGCCGCCAGCGCCATGCCCATGAGCCCGCCGCGCGGACCCGACGGCAGGAAAAACTCGGCCAGTTCGCGACCCGTGGCGTATCCGCCGCCGATCACGAACGCCTTGAAGGCGAATCCTGGCAGCAGGTATCGCTGGAACCAGGACGACCCGCTCATGCGCGCGCTGCCCTGCTGCAAAGGTTCGTGTTCAGGTCCACGTGTCCCCCAGCAGCCGCCGGAAGTTGCCGCCCAGGATCGCGATGACGGCGGCGTCAGAGTAGCCCCGGCGGATCAGTGCCTCCGTCAGGTCGTACATCTTGCGCGGGTGATCGAAACCGTCGGTGTCCAGCCGGTCGCGGAACGCGTAGCTGGACTTGTACGCAGCGAGCAGGTCCTTGCGCTGGTCCGCCGGCATGTCGTCGTAGCCGTTCAGGTCGGAGTCGGTGCCGATGCCGACGTGCTCGATGCCGACCAGCCGCACGACGTGGTCGATGTGATCCACCACGTGTTCGACGGTGGTCGGTTCGCGGTCGCGGACGAAGTTGCGCACCCCGGTGATGCCCATCACGCCCCCCTTCGAGGCCAGCTTGCGGATGGCCTCGTCGGTCTTGAGCCGCGGATGGTCGTTGAGTGCGCGACAGTTGGAGTGCGTAATCGCGATCGGCTTCGGCGACAGCGCGATCGCGTCGAGCGTCGTCCGGTCGCCGCAGTGCGACACGTCGATCAGCATGCCGACCTCGTTCATTGCCTCGATGATCTCGGCGCCGAAGTCGGAGACGCCGCCGTCGATGCGGTCCGTGCCGCCGCAGCCGATCAGGTTCTGCGAGTTGTAGGTGAGCTGCGAGCAGCGTTGCCCGAGCTGGTAGAAGCGCCTGACGTCGTCCGGCTTCTGGAAGTGTTCGGCGTTCTGCGCGCCCATGATCACTGCCACTTTGCCGTGCGACTTGGCGCGGTCGAGGTCTTCCGCCCTGCCGACGAGCGTGAACGTCGCGGCGTGACGGCCCACGAAGCCCTGCCAGGCCGCGAGGAACTCGAGCGTCTGCTCGACGGCACGTACCCCGCCTGTGTTCATCGAGTTGTGGAGGCCGGTGATGCCACTGCCGCGGAAGGCTGCCTGCTCCTGCTCGGTGAGCGTGCGCGCGTAGGCCTCAGGGCGGAAATCGATCACGAGCGGTGCGAGCATGTCGATGACGAGCGCGCGCTCCATCAGCTCCACCGTGCGCGCCGAATAACGTGTCGGTGACGCGGCGAACACCCGGAAACTGCCGAGGTTCAACATCGGGAAGCCGACCGTTGCAGCGGAGGCCGCCAGCGTCGCTTGCAGGAACTGCCTGCGCCCGCTCCTACCCGCTGTCCATGTCTCGCCCAACGTCGTCGTCCTCAGTTCGACGGGCCGGAGCCCCAAGTGCTCGCGCCATCCGGCGACAACGTCGTCACGACGACGGTGCCCTCCGCAACAACGTGTGGCGCGGGATCCGATAACGGCGCCTTCACGCGCAGGTGCTCGACCACTCGCCCAGTCCGAGCGGCCTGGCGCCGCGATCTCAGTATTTCGCGCCGAACGCTAGCAGGTGGAACGCGGCGGCGATCCAGAGGCTGACGAGCAGCGCGAGCACCAGGAGCACCGCCCACGCCTTCGCGAGCGCGCCGCGCGAACCCCGAATCGTCGTCCACGCCGCCCAGAGGCCGACGAGCGTGCCGCCGACGAAGACGATCGCGCCGATCACCTGCAGCAGGTACAACCAGGGATCGGCCTTCGGCGCGAGCAGCGTGAAGTCGGTGATCATCGCGACGATCAGCCCGACCCAGCCGGCCCAGGCGAGCGTCGTGACCGTGGCCACGACGCGCATCCAGCGCTGCGCCGCTGCGTCGGTCACGCTCAGCGTCGGTGCGACGCGGTAATAGCGCCGCACCAGGGCGCTGACGGGCCACGCGAGCGCCGTCAACAGCAGCGCGGCGAGCGCCACGACGCCTGCCGGCAGCAGCCAGGCGCCCGACTTGGACGCGGCCGGCCGTTCGAAGAACATGATCGGTGCATATTCGGCCGTGCTGAACCGGACGACGCGGCCGCCCCTGACCTCGCCCACCAGCAGCGCGGTTTCGTGTTCCTGCCGCCAGACGAACGGCTCGACCTCCCGCCAGCGCAACGGCGCGCCCGTCGGACTCAGGAACATCGACACGCTGATCGTGCCGTCGTCGTTGGCTTCGACCTTGGTCTCGCTCGCGAGGTTGAGCAGGCTCATGAAGGTGGTTTCGACGCGTCGCGTGTTGACGTAGTGCCCGGCGATCATCCCGGCATGTTCCCGGGCGGTTTTTTCGTCGAGCGGAGTGGCCTTCGTGTCGGGCACCGGGAAGTAACGGTCCGCGAACTCCTCGAGCAGCGTGCCGCGCAGCGGGTGCGCCGCGCCGTCCTTGCCGAGGCTGTTGAACGACACGAAGAGACCCACGCCGTGGTCGAGGAACAGGTTCAGGTCGCTGTGGAAATAGTTGGTGTCGCCGCCGTGGGCGATCATGCGGCGACCGTCGTAGGTCGACTCGTAGAAGCCCAGCAGCATGCGATTGACACGCGGCAGGATCGTCAGCGGCGTCCCATGCATCAGGCGCGCCGCGTCCTGCAGGTGCGCGATCATGAAGCGCGCCATGTCCGCCGCTGTCGTGCTGACACTCCCGGCCGGCGCCGGGCCGACCAGCTCGAACTTCTGGGCGCGCTGCGATGCGGCCTCGTAGCCTGTCGCCATGCGCGGCTTCCAGTCCTCCGGGAGCGGCTGGCGGAAGGTCGTGCTCGTCATGCCGAGCGGCCCGAAGATGTTCTTTTCCATGTAGTCGTCGAACGGCACGCCCGAGACCCGCTGGACGATGTATCCGGCCAGTGCGCACCCGTAATTGGAATAGGCCGACGTCGTGCCCGGCGCGAAGATCCTGGCCGGCACGCGTTCCTTCAGGATCACCTCGAAGCCGGGCATCGGGTCGCCCTCGGCGCCGAGCAGGTGCTTCAGCGTCTCTTCGAACCCGGCCGTGTGCGTCATGATGTTGCGCATCGTGACGGGCTTGCCCTCGTACGCCGGGATCTCGAAGTCGAGGTACTGGTTGACGTCGGCGTCGAGGTCGATGCGTCCCTGCTCGACCTGCTGCATCACCGCGGTCCAGGTGAACAGCTTCGAGACGGATCCCGGTCGCACGAGCGTGCGTCCGGGCTCCATCGGCGTTTCGTGCTCGACGTCAGCGTAACCGTAGCCGCGCTCGAGCAACACCGCGCCATCCTTGACCACCGCGACGACGGCGCCCGCGATGTCCGCCTGCTTGAGCGCGTTCGGCATGAAGCCGTCCAGCCAGGTGCCCGCATCGGTCGCCGTCAATTGCGGCGTCGGCGCGGCGCTCTCTGGCACGGCGGCGGTCGGTGCCGGCGGTGTCGGCGGTGTCGGCGGCGGCCCGACCGGTGGCTGTGCCTGCGGCGGCGCAAGGCTGGCCTGTGCGAGCACGTGCGTCGGCGTCACCGCGCAGAGGGCGACGAGCAGGGCCGCGGCAAGTCTGGGCACGGTCATCATCGTCGGCTCAGAAGCCGAAATTGACCGAGAGGCCGTAGGTGCGCGGTTGCAGGATGCTGACGTTCGCGGGCCCGCCGAGCAACGTCTGGCCGGTGTAGACCGAAAGCTGGCCGCGCTCGTCGAGCAGGTTCTTCACGTACAGCTGCACTTCGGCGGCGCCGAACTGGAATCCGCCCCGAAGGTCGACGACCTGGTAGTCGGGCAGGTCGTATTGCGGCAGGCTGGCGCTCGCGTCGAAGCTGCTGGAGCGCTCGTCGACGAACCGGTACGTCGCACCCAGCGACGCGCCGCCGGCGAAGTCGTAGTCGGCCGAAAGCGTGGCCGTGAACTCGGGCGTGTTCGGCAGCGATTCGCCGTTCGCGCCGCCGAGGTCCGGTGAGGCCTCGCTCAGCTCCGCGTTCATGTACCCGAAAGCGCCGGCGAGCGTGAGCGCATCGACCGGGATGGCAGTGAGCGTCAGTTCCGCGCCCTGGCTCTGTGCAGCCGAGGCGTTCGCGACCACGCCGACGTTGTTGCGGACCGCCACGATCTGCAGGTCCTCCCAGTCGATGTGGTAGATCGCCGCATCGAGCGTGTAGCGACGGTCTGCAGTGCTGGCCTTGATGCCGGCTTCGTAACTGGTCAACGAGTCGGAATCGAACGTCGGCGGCGCGATCGGCTGCCCGGTGTCCGAATCATTGAGGACGACGTTCGGGCCGCCCGGCCGATAGCCGGTGGCGATGCGCAGGTACGGCATGACGTGGTCGTTGACGTGGTAACGGAGGTTGGCGAGGTACGTCGTCACGTCCTCGCTCGATTCGCGCATCGGGATGGAGCCGGTGAGGCCGATGTCGCTCGAGCCGATCTGTTCCTGCTCCTGCGAGTTGTGCGCGTAGCGCAGCCCGCCCGTGAGGTCCAGCTTGTCCGTCGCGTGCCAGGTGAGCGTCGTGAACGCCGCGATTTCCTCGTACGTGCTCGGCAGTTCGATCGTGAAGATGTTCAGCGGCAGCAGCGCTCCCGACGGATCGTAGGACGGCACGACCTGGCCCTGGTCGCTGTCTTCGTTCGTGTAGAACGCGCCGACCAGCCAGTCGAGCGTCTCGCCGGTCGCGGCCAGCCGGAATTCCTGCGTGAACTTGTCGGTGCCGATCTCCTTGTCGATGCCCACCGCGGCCAGGTCGATGCCTAGAGGAGCGAGCGCCGGTGCCAGCGCCGGCACGTAGAAGTCCGACAGGTCGCTCGACGTGGTGACGTCGGAGGTCTGGTAGCTCGTGATCGACGTGAGGTCGGCGAAGCCCATCGCGTAGGTGACCGTTCCGCTCACGAGCGCGAATTCCTGTTCGAACGACTCGGGCAGCGCGTTCTGCTGCTCGAGCTCGCCTTCAATCGGCTTGCCCGCCAGGTCGTAGTCCGCGGCGATGGAACCGTCGCGCTCGATCTTCTGTGCATAGACCGCGAGCCGCACCGAGAGCTCGTCCGAAGGCTGCAGCAGGAAGTCGGCACGCCCACCGTATACGTCCGTCTGGTTGACGTCGTCGTTGCCCTGCTGGGTGTCGTCGATGTAGCCGCCGTCGCGGGAATAGAAACCGCTCAGACGCACGGCGGACTTCCCGGCCGTGAGGGGCGCATTCACGACCGACGCGATGTCATAGCTGGTGCCACCGTCGTCCGTGCTGGAAACGCCGGCGCGCACATTGCCGCCGAAACCGTCCAGGTCCGGCGCCACCGGCACGTACTTGAGCAGGCCGCCCATCGTGCTCGCGCCGTACAGCGTGCCCTGCGGCCCGCGCAGGACCTCGACACGCTGCAAGTCGAACAGGCCGACGTCGAGCGCGAGCTGCGCGCCGGCGGCGAACGGCGTGCTGGAGCCGTACGGGACTTCGTCGACGTAGATGCCGACCGTCGGCGAGACGTTGCCGCCGGTCGCGATGCCTCGCAGGTTCACCTGCGTGTCGCCCGCCCCCGCGGTGGTGTAGCTCAGCCCCGGCACCGTATTGGCAAAATCGCGAAACTGCGTCGCCGCCATCGCCTGGAGGTCGCTGCCCGACAGCGCCGTGATCGAGATCGGGATGTCGCTGAGCTTTTCCTCGCGCTTCTGCGCGGTCACCACGATCTCCTCCAGCGTGGATCCCCTGTCGGCGGGGACCGTCTGGGCCGCCAGCGGCGTGGCAACGAGTGCAGCAACGACACCGAGACACTGTCCGCCCGTGCGCGTGAAGGTCATTCGCAAGCTCCCCCTGGGTTGATGCGGGAGTCTACCAATAGGTATTTGCATCCTGTCAAGAAACATTTCTCTTGATGTAGACACTTTCTCTACGGCAGTATCCCGCCCTCGTAGCGGAAAACACCGCTTGCAGGCCGGGGGGCGCGTCGCGCTGGAGATGGAATACGACGTCATCGTGGTCGGGGCGGGCATTGCCGGCGCCTCGATCGCCTACGAACTGGCCCGCTCCTGCCGCGTCTGCGTCGTCGAGGGGGAAACCCGGCCCGGTTATCACGCCACGGGGCGTTCAGCGGCCCTTTTCGCCCCGTCGTATGGCGGCCGCGAAATACGGGCGCTGACGCGGGCGAGCCTGGCGTTCTTCCGGGACCCGGGCCGTGCATTCGGCGAGCAGCCGTTGCTCTCGCCGCGGGGCTGCATGTACGTCGCCCGCGACGACCAGCGGGTCCGGCTCGAAGCGATGGTCCGGGACCTGCGATCGTCCGGCAGCCGCGTCACCACGATCGACGCCGGCGCGGCGCGCCTGTACGTCCCCCGCCTGCGACCCGGCCACGTCGTGACCGCGGCCTTCGACGCCGATGCCATGGACATCGACGTCGATGCGCTGCACCAGGGGTTCCTGCGCGGCGCACGTGCGTCGGGCGCCGAACTCGTCAAGGGATGCTGGGTCGAGCGTGTCGAGCGAATGCAGGGGCGCTGGTGCATCGAAACGGCGGCCGGCACCGTGACGGCACCGACGCTCGTCAATGCCGCGGGTGCGTGGGCCGACGTCGTCGCGGAACACTGCGGCGCGCGCGCCCTCGGGATGCAGGCGTTGCGGCGCACGGCGGCCCTCGTCGACGCACCCGACGGCAGCGACGTACGCACCTGGCCGGCGGTGATCGATGCGGACGAACTGTTCTACTTCAAACCCGAGGCCGGCCAGCTGCTGTTGTCGCCTGCGGACGAAACCCCGACCCCGCCCTGCGACGTGCTGCCCGACGAGCTCGACATCGCCATCGCGGTCGACCGTGTGCAGGCCGCGCTCGAACTCGACGTGCGGCACGTGAAGCGCAGCTGGGCCGGCCTGCGCACCTTCGCGCCGGACCGCGTCCCGGTCGTGGGTTTCGACGTTCGCGTGCCCGGGCTGTTCTGGTGTGCCGGGCAGGGCGGGTACGGCATCCAGTCGGCGCCGGCGCTCGCGCGCGCGGCGGCGGCGCTGGTGCTGCGCCAGCCGTTGCCACCGGACATCGCGGCGGAAGGACTGGACGCCGCGGCCGTTTCCCCAGCACGCTTCGAACCGTCGCCTGCCGCAGCGGCGTCGCTGGGATGACGACGGCGGGACGCGGGTCACCAAGAGGAACCACATGGAACGAAGCGGCACCACGCTCGGCGCCCTGATCCGCGCATTGCGCCAGCGCCACGGCTGGACGCTGCGCCAGATGAGCGAGAAGGTCGGCATTCCCTTGTCGACGCTGGCCAAGGTCGAGTCCGACAAGCTCTCGCTGACCTACGACAAGCTGCAGCAACTCACGACGCGGCTGGGCATGACGATGGCCGAATTCCTCGCGCAGGACGAGTCGGCGCGCGGAGCGACGGGCCCCGTCGTCACCGCACGTCGCAGCCTGGCGTCCGACGAGACCTCGATCCGGGTCGAGACGCCGAACTACGACTACCAGTACCTGTGCGCCGACCTGCGCGAGAAGCGGATGGTGCCGATCCTCGCCCGCATCCGCGCGCACGACCTCGGCGAGTTCGGCGAACTCGTGCACCACCAGGGCGAGGAATTCATCTACGTGCTCGAGGGCGCGATCACGGTGCACCTCCAGTTCTACACGCCCATCGTCCTGCGCGTGGGCCAGGGCATCTATCTCGACAGCACGATGGGCCACGCCTACGTGGCCAAGGACTGCGAAAGCGCGCTGGTGCTCGCCGTGTGCTCGGCCGAGGACGCGGAACTCGATCGCGAACTGATCCAGCTGGTCGAGAACGAACTGCAGGACGTGACCGCGTCGCGCGAACCGCCCGACGACTGAGCGCACGCGGCGCGGGCCGACGCAGCCGCGGGTTGATGCCGGGTTCCGGTCGTTCGTGCCTTTTCCCGGCAGCTTCGTCGCAGCGCGTGGTGCGCGGCACGCGTCGGGAGTAGCCTCGCGAGCATCGACGCCCACTGGCCGTGGGGTTCGCAATGACACAGCGTGCCTGGAACGTACCGCCGGCGAGCCTGGTGTTCGGCCTGCTCGTGTGCCTCGCGCTGTCTACGCAGTTCCTGTTCCAGCGCCACTTGTACGACGAGTGGTCCGTGGCGGCGATCGCCTCGGCGTGGATCCGCATCCTCGCCGGGTACGTCGGGGTGGCCGCGTCCATCGTCGCGGCGTTGTGGCTGGCGGGGCATCTCGCGGTGCGCCGCGCGGTCGCGCAGGTCGCATGGTTCTGCGTTGCACTGCTCGCCGGCGCCTGGCTGGGCGAATGGAGCGCACTCTGGGTCCAGTGGGGCGCACGACCGACCGCAGACTTCGCTGCGATGCTGCCCCGGGTGCTGCGCTGGCTCCCGATCGGCCTCGTGGCCGGCGCGATCCTCGTCGCACGCGAGCGGACGCGCGACATCGCGGCACGACTGCACGCGCTGGAGGTCCGCCGGTTGCAGATCGAACAGCAGCAGACGGCGGTGCAGCTGCAGGTGCTGCAGTCGCAGATCGAACCGCATTTCCTGTTCAACACGCTCGCGACGATCCGGCGGCTGCAGCACACGGACCCGGCGCGCGGACAGGAGACGCTGGCCGGGTTCATCGACTACCTGAAGTCGTCGCTGCCGGAAATGCGCAGCACGGAGACGACGCTCGGCCGTGAGCTGGACCTCATCGGCGCGTACCTCGACGTCCTGCAGGTCCGCATGGGCGACCGGCTCCGCGTGCAGATCGACGCGGCACCGTCGTTGCGCCGCCAGCGCATCCCGCCGCTGTCGATCGCGACGCTCGTCGAAAACGCGATCAAGCACGGCATCGGCAGCCTCCTCGAGGGCGGCACGGTCTCGGTCAGCGCCTGGATCGACGAAGGCGCGCTCCACGTGCGCGTCGCCGACACGGGGCTCGGCTTTGCCGCGTCGGAGGGCACCGGCACCGGGCTCGCGAACCTCCGCATGCGCCTGCGCGCCCTCTACGGCGACGCCGGCGGGCTGACCCTCGCACCGAACGCACCGCGCGGGTTTGCCGCGACGTTGCGGGTGCCGGCGACACGAGACGGGTATGACTGATGCCGCGATCTCGCGTCGACCCTGGTCGGCCGGCGGCGTCCTGCGCGGAACGTGCGTCCGGAACGTCGCCGGTGCCGCAATCGGCGGACTGCTGATCGCGACGATCGAGTTCGCGTTGACGCGCGGCACGGTGCAGTTCGATCCCGTCGAGCAGGGCCTGTGGCTGGTGCGACTGTCGCTGCACTGGTCGTTGGCGGCGCTGCCGCTGGGCCTCGCATTCACGTGGGTGGAGCGCCGGCGTGCGGGCAGTGGCCCATCGCGACTCGGCTACGTTCTTGCCGTCCTGACCGGCGCAGCGGTTGGCGCAGTCATCGTGGCCCTGCACGGGAAGTACGCCGACCCTGCCATCGCACAGACGGCCGTCGGGCTCGATCTCCCGCTCGAGGATCGCTTCCTCTACGGGCTCTGGCAGCTCTCGTTCTGGGGCACGGTCGGCGCCTTCCTGCACGCGGCCGAACTTCAGCGCCGACGCGGCGTGCTCTCCCTGCAGCAGGGAGAACTGGCGCGACTGCACGGCGAGATGCGCCTGGCCGACGCCCGGCTGGCCGCGCTGCACGCGCAGGTCGAACCGGAATTCCTGCTGGCGACCCTCGACACGGTCGAACGACTGTATGCGCGCGACGTCACCGCGGCCGATGCCGTGCTCGACGCGCTGATCCAGTTCCTGCGCGAGGCCACGCCGCTGCTGCGCGGCGGGTCATCCACACTGCCCCAGGAATGCCGATTGCTCCAGCTTTACCTGGACATCCCGGGAGGACCCCAGGCAGCGTCGACCGAACACCAGGTCGACGTGCCACCGACGCTCCGGTGCGGTCTCC
>JAJTCR010000059.1 GCA_021325695.1 Steroidobacteraceae bacterium
TGCGGGTCGCGGATCCAGCGCTCGAGGTTCTCCCGCGTGTTGGGCAGCACGCCTGCGATGTAGGCGCGCCGTGCCCAGTCGCGCAGGGGCGGCCCTGCGTAGGTTTCCGGACCGACCACGCCTTCGATCACGTGACACGCATGGCAGGCGTACTGGCGCAGCAGCGTCGGACCGACCGCCTCCGCCGACGACGACGGCAAGGTCCCGCGTTGGGCGCATGCCGCGTCGCCCTCGCTGCGCGCCGCATAGTCGGCCGGGCTCAGCCTCGGCAACACCTTCAGGAACGCGACCGTCGCCCACAGATCCGCGTCGGACAGCCGGTATTCCCATGCCGGCATGCCGGTCATGCGCACGCCCTTGCGCGTGACGTAGTACAACCACTCCGGGCGCCACTCGCGCGCGGAATGGGCGAGGCTGGTCGGAATCGGCAACATGCCGAGTGCCGCCGCACCTGGCGCGACGCCCGGCGCGCCGTGGCACTGTGCGCAGTGCTGGTCGTAGCAGGCGAAGCCACGGTCGACGAGTGCCGGATCGTCGAGCGGTGGCGCATCGATGTCCTCGGCGGACTGGCGGACGGAAAAGTGCAGTCCCGCGTCGAGCAGCCGATGGGTCACCAGGAAATGCTGCTTCGTGGCCGCCGTGCTCACCGTACCCGAAAGCAGCACGACTGCCCCGACCAGGGCGCCGATGGTGACCAGTCCGATCGCACCCGAGGCGACCAGCAGCGCATGGTACTTCCCGTGTTCGCGCCGGCGGGCGTCCTTGCGTGCCACCCGGCTCCTCCTGCCGACGTGCGGTCACTCCAGATAGCGCAGCCGAGCGATCCGCGCTGTCGCTGCGCACCGCGGTTTCGCGCGGGAGCCGTCTCACGTCCGCGGCACGGGCGGGCGCGCGAACGTCGGTGGCCACACGCCACAGAACGGCTCGGTGCGCTGGCGCTGTAGCCATCGAAAGCAGCGCACCGCGTGGCGGGGTCCCGTATCAGTCCCCCGGCTGCGCCGGGGGCGCGCCGTCCTCGGGCGCCGCACCGCGCGACTTGCGAGCCCGATTCCGGTACAGCGCCGCCTGCAGCAGCACGATCGAGTTCACCGGCACGGTGCCGAACAGCAGCACCGCGATCAGCAGTTCATGGAACATCGGCCGGCCGGCGATGGCCGATGAACTCAGCATCGAGGTCAGCAATACCCCGGCGGCGCCGGCCGTCGACGACATCGACGGTCCGTGCACGCGCGAGAAGAAGTCGGGAAAGCGCAGCACGCCCTGCGAGCCCGCCACGATCGCCAGCCCGGCCAACGCGAGCAGCACCGTGCCGGGCAGCGTCACCCAGAGCGGGAACGTGTCGATGGTCACGGCTCGATCACCTCGCCACGCAACAAAAAGCGCGCCAGCGCCATCGTGCCGATGAACCCGAACAGCGCGATCAGCAGCGCGATGTCGAAGTAGGCGGTCGAGCGCGAACGGATGCCGAGCACGAGCAGCAGCAGCATGCCGTTCGTGTAGAGCGCATCGAACGCCAGCACGCGGTCCTGCGCGGCGGGTCCCAGGAACAGGCGCACCGTGGCGTTTAGCATCGCCACGGCCAGGCAGAGTTGCACGAACCAGACCGCATAGCCGAACACCTCGTTCATTCGAAGATCCTCCGCAACGGTCGTTCGTATCGCTCCTGGATCGTGCGGACCAGGGCCGCCTCGTCGGCCACGTCGAGCACGTGCAGCCGCAGCGATCGCCCGTCGTCCGCAACGCCCGCCCAGACCGTGCCGGGCGTGGAGGTGACGATGGCGGCGAGCACCGCGAGGCCGTGCGGATCGCGAAGCTCGATCGGCACGTCGACGAAACCGCTTCGGCGCGGGAGCCCGCGACGAAAGGCCAGCCTCGCCACGCCGAAGTTCGATCGCAAGATGTCCACCAGGACGTGCAGCAGAAGTGGCCCCACATGGGCCAGCCGGTGCACGCTCGGGTGCGTCGGTCGCAACCGCCGAACGGCGCGCACGAGCAGGGCCGCGAGCAGCGCGGCAAAGACGAACTGCGCCATCGTCTTGGCATCGTTCAACACGAGCCATGCCAGCGCGAGCGCGACCCCGAGCAACCACGAATGCCGCTTCATGGCAGCACTCCCGTCGTTTCGGCGACGACGCGCACGTACACCTCGGGCGCATGCAGCGACCGTGCGGCCGAATCGAGGTAGGTCATGACCGGCGCGGCCGCCACGGTCAGCACCAGGCACGCGAGGATCAGCAGCGAGGTCGGCGCGACTTCGATCATGCGCAACCGGGGCGTGCGCTGTGCGCTCACCGTCCAGAACAGCCGGAGGCCGCTGCGCGTGAATGCCACCAGCGCCGCCATGCCCGAGACCACCACGGCCGCGCAGAACGCCGCGCCGTACGGTGCACCCGCCGCCAGCAGGTTCGGTCCCGCCGTCGCACGCAACAACGCAAACTTGGCCAGGAACCCGGACAGCGGCGGCAGTCCGACGATCAGCAGCACACAGCAGACGAACGCCATGCCGAGGAACGCCATGGCGGCCGGGATCGCGACGCCGACCTCGTCGGTGGGGGAGAGCGGGTCGGGGGGACCCACGCCGAAACCGTGATAAATGACGTCGGGCATCGGCGCCACGTCGGCCGCCTCGCGCATCGGTACGTTGCGCGTGCGCTGGGCGAGGCCGTTCAGCATGAAGAATGCGCTGGTCGCGAGCGCGGAGCTCGCGAGGTACAGCAGGACCGGCGCGGTCAGCGACTGCAGCCGCAACCCGAGTGCCATGAACATGAGGCCCGTCGAGGTCACGACCGAGAAACTCACGACGCGCCCGAGCTGGTGGGCCGACAGCGTGCCGATCGTCCCGTACGCCACCGTGGCCGCCCCGCCGTAGAACAGGCCCACGTCGATGAAGGAGGTCTCGACGTCGGCCGACGAAAGCAGCGTGCCGATGCGCAGGGCCGCGTAGACGCCCACCTTGGTCATCAGCGCGAACAAGGCGCCGACGGGCGAACTGGCCGCGGTGTACGCGGCCGGTAGCCAGAAATTGAGCGGCCAGACGCCAGCCTTGACCAGGAACGCGCCGCCCAGGATCGCCGCGCCCGAGCCGAACAGCGCACGGTCGCCCGGGTCGAGCTGCGAAATGCGGGCCGGCAGGTCGGCCATGTTGAGCGTGCCGGTGATGCCATAGACCATCGCGATGCCGACCAGGAACAGGAACGACGCGAGCAGGTTGACCGTGACGTAGTGCAGGCTGGCCTTGACGCGCACGCTTCCGGCCCCGTGCAGCAGCAGGCCGTAGGACGCCGCGAGCAGGACCTCGAAGAACACGAACAGGTTGAACAGGTCGCCCGTGAGGAAGGCCCCGTTGAGTCCCATCAGCAGGAACTGCAGCATCGAATGGAACGCGGGCGCGACGCGGTCCCAGTAGGCGAGTGAGTAGACGAGCGCCGCGAGGCCGATCAACGCGGTCAGCACGAGCATCAACGCCGCGAGACGGTCCACGACGAACACGATGCCGAACGGCGCCGGCCAGGCGCCGAGCGCGTAAACGCCGACGCCCTCGGTCCACATGTGCGGCATCGCGTCCGTCGTCAGGTACAACAGCGTGCCTGCCGCCACGGCCTGCACGAGGACCGAGCCCACCGCGAGCGCGATGCGGGCCCGCCGCTGCTCGGCGAGGAACAGCAGCGACGCGCCGGCGACCAGCGGCACCAGCACCGGCACGATCAGCAGATGGTGCAGCAGCGCCGTCATCTGTCCTCCGGCTCGCGGCCGTCGACGTGGTCGGTGCCGGTCAGGCCGCGCGCCACGAGCAGCAACACCAGGAACAGTGCGGTCGTCGCGAAACTGATCACGATCGCGGTCAGCACGAGCGCCTGCGGCACCGGGTCGGCGTACAGCGACGGATCCACGGGCACACCTTCGCGGATGATGGGCGCACGATCGACCGTGAGGCGGCCCGTCGCGAAGATGAACAGGTTGACGGCGTAGGACAGCAACGCCAGTCCGAGCACCACCTGGAAGGTGCGCGGGCGCAGCACGAGCCAGACGCCCGAGCCTGCGAGGACGCCGATCGCGAGTGCGACGATGACTTCCATCAGCGCTCGACCTCGGCGACCGGCCCAAGTGCATCGTCACGCGTCGACACGGCCGCCGACGTCGCACGGCGCGGCTCCCGCAGCGACTGGTGCGCGATCGCGATCAGCATCAGCACGGTCGCGCCGACGACGACCATGTAGATGCCGACGTCGAACAGCAGCACCGTCGAGAAGTGCAGGTCGCCCAGCACCGGCACCGTGGGGTGCCATTCGAGGCTCGTCAGAAATGGCGCCTGGACCAGCCAGGCGGCGACGCCTGCCGCGCCGGCGGCGAGCAGGCCGAGCCCCACCCAGTACTGCGGCAGCACGCGCAGTCGGGATTCCACCCAGAGGACGCCGCTCGTCATGTACTGCAGGATGATGGCAGTGGCCATCACGAGCCCGCCGACGAACCCGCCGCCGGGGGCGTCGTGGCCACGCAGCAGGAAATATACGGACACGATGCCGGCGAGCGGCAGCAGGAGGCGGCCGATCGTCGCCGGCACGAGCATCGCGCCCGAGGGCAGGTTGCGGCCCGCGGCGAGCGCCAGGCGCGCCGCCTCCTCGCGCTGCGCGCGTGGCACGTCGAGGCTCTCGGGGGCCGGGCGGAACCGGCGCAGCAGCGCGAACACGGTCAGCGCGACGACCGCCAGCACGGCAATCTCGCCGAGCGGGTCGAGCGCCCGGAAGTCGACGAGGATCACGTTGACGACGTTGCGGCCGTGCGCATGTGGGAGCGACTGCTCGAGGAAGAACGTGGCGAGCCCGGTGGGAGCAGGCCGCGTCATGATCGCGTGCGCGAGCAGGGCGACGCCCACGCCGACAACGACGGCGACCACAAAGTCGCGGGCCCGTCGCAGGCGCGCTTCCAGCGAGTTGCGCCGCCATTCGTCGACGGCGAGTCGTCGCGGCAGCCAGCGCAGCCCGAGCAGCAGCAGCACCGTCGTGACGATCTCGACCGCAAACTGCGTCAGCGCGAGGTCGGGCGCGGAGAACCAGGCGAACGTCAGGCTCGTGATCAGGCCCGCGCCGCCCACCATGATCAGCGCCGCGAGGCGATGGAACTTCGCCTGCGCGGCGGCGCCGAGCGCGCAGGCGGCACCGATCAGCCACAACAACGCGAACACGAGGTTGGGCGGGGTCCGCGCGGGCACGGCGGGCTGCAGGGGCCCCTGGAGCAACGGCACCACTGCGCTCGCGACGGCGAACAGCACGATCAGCAGCAGTTGCGACTGCAGGCGGCGCGACGAGACGAGCGCGACCAGTCGCTCGCAGGTGCGGATCAGCACCACCATCGCGATGTCGAACACACGGCCTCCCTCGACGGGTGCGCTCAACGGGGCCGCGGCCATCGCCTGCTGCCGACGATACAACCACCGGTAGAGCGCCAGGCCGGCCAGCAGTGCAAACGCGCTCATGTACAGCGGCGTGGTCAGGCCGTGCCAGACCTTCAGGCTGAACGCCGGCGCCGCGTCGCCCAGGATCGATCCCGCGGCGAGGTGGAGCATCGGGCCAATCGTCTGCTCCGGCAGCACGCCGACCAGCACACACGCGAGCACGAGCAGCGCGCTCGGCAACAGCATGCCCCGCGTCGGTTCGGCGGGCGGGCGAGGCAGGCTGGTGGCGACGGGGCCGAAGAACACCGTGTGGATGAACCGCAGCGAATAGGCCACCGTGAGCGTGCTGGCGATTGTCGCGAGGGTCGGCAGCCCGATGCGGACGAACGGATCCCCGGAAGCGAAGATCGTCTCGGCGAAGAACATTTCCTTGGACAGGAAACCGTTCAGCAACGGTACGCCGGCCATCGCCGCCGCCGCGACGATGGCGACGGTAGCGGTGACCGGCATCGCGTGGGCGAGCCCGCTCAGGCGACGCATGTCGCGCGTGCCGGTCTCGTGGTCGATCATGCCGGCCGCCATGAACAGGGACGCCTTGAACGTCGCGTGGTTCATCATGTGGAACACCGCCGCCACCAGCCCGAGCCGGCTGTTCATGCCGAGCAGCAGCGTGACGAGCCCGAGGTGGCTCACGGTCGAGTACGCGAGCACGCCCTTCAAGTCGCGCTGGAACAAGGCTGCGCCACTGCCGAACAGCAGCGAGCAGATGCCGACGCCGCAGACCGTCCAGAACCATTCGGGGGTGCCGGCGAGCACGGGCCACAAACGCGCGAGCAGGAACACGCCGGCCTTGACCATCGTCGCCGAGTGCAGGTAGGCCGAGACCGGCGTCGGCGCCGACATCGCGTGTGGCAGCCAGAAATGAAACGGAAACTGCGCGCTCTTGGTGAACGCGCCGAGCAGCACCATCGCGAGCACGATCCGGTAATGCGGGTGCGCCCGGATCAGGTCGCCGGCTGCGAGCACGCCTTCGAGGTCGTAGCTGCCGACGATGTTGCCCAGCAGGACCACGCCGACCAGCAGGCACATGCCGCCGGTGGCCGTCACCATCAGCGACATGCGCGCGCCTCGACGCGCCTCGTTGCGGTGATACCAGTACGAGATCAGCATGAACGAGGTGAGGCTCGTCAGCTCCCAGAAGATCACGAGCTGCACGAGGTTCCCGGACAGCACGATGCCGAGCATCGCGCCCATGAACGCCATCAGGAACGCGAAGAATCGCGGCACGGGGTCCTGCGGCGACATGTAGTAGCGCGCGTAGAGCACCACGAGGACGCCCATGAAAGAGACGAGCAGCGCGAACAGCCACGCGAAGCCGTCCATCCGGAAATAGACCTCGAGCTCCAGTTGCGGCGCCCAGGGCAGACGCTCACGCACGACCTCGCCGCCCGGTCCCGCGACCTCCGGATAGAGGCTCGCGACGAGTACCGTGCAGCCGAGCGTGACGACACCGCCGAGCCAGCTCTCGGCATTGCGCGCATTGGACGGCAGGAACGCCGCGACCAGCGCGCCGATGAAGGGCAGCAGCACGATCAGCGTCAGGGTCATCGGCGGAAGTATTGCACGCTCGTGCGGCCGTTCATCGTCATGCGCCGCCAGGACCGCGCCGCGGCACGCCGATGCGTGCAGCGATCCCACGGGCTATGCTCGGTCCGACACGAAGCGTCGGACCACGACGGAGCCACGCATGACTGACCGAAGGCGACCCATGTTGCGTGCGAGCGATTTCGATCCCGAAGTCCTGCATGTGTTCGACCAGTGGTCCCGGCGACGAACGCATCGATGGCCGGTACGTCGAATACGACTCGCCCAAGGGCCACGGTCGAGGCCGCGGCTACCTGGTGCGGCCGGCCCGAACCGGAGCGCCGCTCCCGGCGGTACTCGTGGTGCACGAGAATCGCGGACTCAACGCCCACATCGAAGACGTCGCGCGCCGCGTCGCACTGGCCGACTTCGTCGCACTGGCGCCGGACGCGCTGTTCCCGTTGGGCGGCTACCCCGGCGACGAGGACCAGGCGCGGGCGCTCTTCCCTAAACTCGACCAGGCCAAGGCGTTCGAGGACTTCATCGCCGCCACTGGGTACCTGCGCGCCCAGCCCGGCGTGCGCGACCGACTGGGCGTCGTCGGGTTCTGTTATGGCGGCGCGATCGCCAACCGGTTGGCGATTGCGGTGCCCGCGGTTGCAGCCGCGGTGCCGTTCTACGGCAGCGCGCCTCCGGCGGAGGACGTGCTGGCGATCAAGGCGGAGCTGCTGCTCCACTTCGCTTCGAACGACGAA
>JAJTCR010000060.1 GCA_021325695.1 Steroidobacteraceae bacterium
TCTCGCCGGCGCGCCAGAACCAGACGTCCTTGCGCGGCTGTTCGCCGACGTAGGTCACGCCCTCGAGGTCCTCGGTGAACCAGTACAGGCCGGTGATCAGGTCGAGCCGCTCGGTCGAATAGACGAGCTGCAACTCGTTGCTCATCTGGTCTGCGTCCATCGGAATCGCGACCGTCGCGGTCGTGTTGGGTGGCGGGATGACCGTCGAGAGGTCGAGGTCCTGGGCGAGGTAGAAGTCGAGGCGGCGGTAACTGAAGATGTCTTTGAGTGTCACCGTGTCGCTGATGTTCCAGGTGTAGGTCGCTGTCGCGGAAACCGTCTCGCGTTCCATCTGTGGATCGATGTTGCCGGCGCCGTCGCGCGAGCCCGGGTTGGAGAAGCCGCCCACGCCCTTCGGTGCCTGGGTCGGCGGCGCCACCGGCGGCTCGATCACGTAGAGCGGAGTCAGGTAGGTGAACAGGCCGCTCGCGTCGTCCTGCTTGCCGTACTCGCCGGTGAACAGCAGTGTCATGTCCTCGCGCAGGTCGAACTCGAGGTGGCCGCGCGCGGCCCAGCGATGGTCGTCGTCGATGTCGTTGGCCGTGGTGATGTTCTCACCAAAGCCTGCCCGGTCGGTGGACGTGACGGCGAGGCGGCCGCGGGTTCGTTCGCCCAGCGGCCCGCTCAGCGCGGCGTCGACCTTGAGCAGGTCGTAGTTGCCGGCCGTGAGCGTGACATAGCCCTCGAAGGCATCGGTCGGCTTGGCCGTCACGGCATTGATCGCGCCGCCCGTGGCGTTGCGGCCGTACAGTGTGCCCTGCGGCCCGCGGAGCACTTCGACGCGCTCGAGGTCGAACAGCGACATGCCCTGCGATTCCGGGCGCGAGACGACGGCGCCGTCGACGTGGAACGCCACCATCGAGTCCTCGCCACGGGTGTTCGACACGTTGCCGAGGCCGCGGAGTGTGACCTTCATCGCGCCGACGGTCTCGCCGACGTTGAGCGTCGGCACGAGCAGCTGCAGGTCCTCGACGTCGTTGAGCTGCTGGGTGGCCAGGTCGTCGGCGCCGACGACGTCGAGCGCTGCCGAGACCTCGCTCAGCGACTCCTCACGCTTGCGCGCCGTCACGACGACTTCCTCCAAAGCGGCCGCGGGTGCCGCCGTCTCCTGGGCCTGGGCGATGCCGGGGCCGGTCACCACGCTGGATCCCAGCACGAGGCCGATGGCCAGCGCGAGCTTCGATGGTTGCCGTGCACGCATTGTATGTTTCCCCCTGGTACTGCGAACGGTGTGGTGCCGGTCACGCCGGCAGTCGAGCGACGATCAGCGGCCGACCCAGTTCGGCTTGCGCTTCTCGATGAAGGCCTTGACGCCTTCTTTCGCGTCGGCCGAGTGGTGGACCACGTTGCAGGTCATGGTCTCGAGCGCGATCAGGCTTTCGGTGTCCGCGTCGAGGCCGCGATTGACGGCCTTCTTGGTCATCCACATGCAGAAGGGGCTGAGCTCCAGCATCGGCGCGCAGAAGTCCTGGATCAGCCGATCGAACTCGGCCGCCGGTGCCGAAGCGTTCGCGAGATTCCACGCGGCCGCCTCCTGGCCCGAGAGCAGCTTGCCGGTCAGCATCAGCTCCTTCGACTTGCGAAGGCCGATGTAGCGCGGCAAGCGGTAGATCGGACCTGCCCCACCGAAAAGCGCGCGACGGATGTGGAAGTCGCCGATCCGGCACTCGTCGGCGCAGAGCAGGAAGTCGGTGGAGATCGCGAGTTCGAACCCGCCCGCGACGGCATAGCCCTCGACCGCCGCGACGGTCGGCTTCTTCATGTTGAACATCTTGTCGTAGGTGCGCGCCGAGTCGATCGCCAGCTGCAGCGAGTCCGACGACGCGCCGAGCACCGGGCCGACGAGCAGATCGAGGTCGGCCCCGGAACAGAACGTGTTGGCACGCCCGCGGAAGACGACGACCTTCGCGGCGTCGTCGAGTGCGGCACGGTCCACCGCCACTTCCAGCTCGCGCAGCAACTGCGGGCTGACGCAGTTCCGCTTGTGCGGGCGGTTCAGCCAGATCGTGCAGATGCCGTTGCTCGCCAGCTCGTACTGAATCACGTCCTTCTCTGCGGTCATGTCCGGGCTCTCCAGGTTTTCGAGGTTTGGGATCCGTGGCCGCGCTGGCCCCGCCCGCGACGGCAGACTCGCGCGATCGGACAAATCAAAGACCGACCGGTCGGTCGGCAGAAACTTAGCAAACGGCTCGTGGGCATGTCAATCATTGGGCCGTGTAGCCGCCGTCGATGACCAGGCAGGTGCCGGTGATGAACGAGGCCTCGTCGGACGCAAGGAATGCGATCCCGCGCGCGACCTCGTCCGGACGCCCGAGCCGTCCCAGCGGATAACGCGCGATCAGGTCACGCGCGTCGGCGGCCCGTGCGGCGGCACCGCCCACGCCTGTCGGCGCCTCGAGATGCCCGGGGCAGACGGCGTTGACGCGAATCCCTTGCGCCGCATGGTCGATCGCCGCGGCGCGGGTGAGGTTGACGACGGCACCCTTGGTCGCCGCGTACGCCGCGGCCCTGCGGGGTGCGACGAGGCCCATCACGGAGGCCGTGTTCACGATGGCACCAGGATGCCCCGCCATCGCCTGCACCGCGTACTTGACGCACAGCAGGACGCTCGTCAGGTTGACGTCGAGTGCGCGCCGCCAGTCGTCCAGTGCCAGTTCGTCGGCCGCGCCGCGCACGCCTATCCCTGCGTTGGCCACCATCACGTCGAGCCGACCCCACCGCTCGGTGGCCGCTCGAACCATCGCGGCGACGTCCGGCTCGCCGGAGACGTCGCATTGCGTGAACTGCACGTCGTGACCGCACCGCGCCAGTTCGCCGGCGATCGCCTCCCCGGCGGGGTCGACGTCCGCGACCAGGACACGCGCGCCGCGCTCGGCGAGCAGCGCGGACGTCGCCCGGCCGATCGACCCTGCGCCGCCCGTGACGATTGCGACCCGGCCCTCAAACTGCATCGGCGCCGCCTGCCTGCGCCACTCGTGCCCGCGCCGACTTCTGCGCGGCGACCTCGCGCTCGTGCCGCAGGACGAGCAGCAACAACCCGATCGCGACCACGAGACCGCCGGCCATGCCTGCGAATCCGGTCGCGAACGAGCCGGTGAGGTCGAACGAATAGCCCATGGCGAGCGGGCCCACCAACCCGCCCAGGCTGCCGAAGATGCCGACCTGCACGGCGATGGCGACGCCGACGACCTGAGCCGGCATCAGGTCGAAGATCAGGACCATGAACGGGCCGATCGCCGCGCCGTTGCAGCTCAGCATCAGGCAGAGCATTGCGATCACGAGCGGCTGCTGGTCGACGAGCAGCAGGCCGACGATGCCCGGGATCGTCAATGCGGCAAAGGCGATCAGCACGGGCGTGCGCCGGCCGAGCTTGTCGGCGAGATAGCCGGAAAGGAGCGCGCCGAGCGCAGCTGCGGCATAGGGCAGCGAGAGCGCCATGCCGCTGCCGAGTGCGGTGTAGCCCCGCTCCTTGACGAGGTAGCCGGGCAGCCAGCTGAAGTTCGTGTAATAGATGCCCGAGATGAAGAAGAACGCGGCGCAGATCAGCCAGTAGTGGGGCGACCGCGCGAGAAGCTTCAAGCCTTCCCTGAAGCCGAGTTCCTGCGGCTTGCGGCCCGACGGATCGAAGGTGACGCGGTCTCGTTCGAGCGCGGCCTCGATGGCCTCCATCTCGGCGCGGCCGATGCGCGGGTGCTCGCGCGGATGGTCGTACACGAGCCGCCAGAACAGGAACGCGCCGAGCAGGGTCAGCACGCCGACGATGATGAACATCGCGCGCCAGCCGAGGATCGTGACGATCCACGCCATGAACGGCATGCCGATCACCAGCCCCATGTAGGCCGAGGCGATCTGCACGCCTTGGGAGATGCCGCGCTCGCGCGGAAACACCCAGTGGTTCAGCAGCTTCGTGACGGGATTGATCACGGCGCCCTCGGCGAACCCGAACACCGAGCGCACGACGGTGAACTGCACGATCGTGTGACAGAAAGCCGTGCCGGCGACGGCCACGCACCAGATCAGGTACGTGACGAGCGTCCACGTCCGGATCTTGAGCCGGTCGGAGGCGACACCGCCGATCAGCTGGCCGAATGAGTAGCCCCAGAAGAACGTCCCGAGGATGAAGCCCATCTCGAGACCGCTCAGGTGCAGCTCGTCCATGATCTTCGGCGCCGCGACCGACATCGCGACGCGGTCCAGGTACAGGAAGACGCCCGTGATCCAGAGCGCCGACATTACGACGAACCGGTACTTGCCGACGCGGGCCGACCCCTCAGGCCGGGTCTCGACTCGAGCGTTCATCCATCCCCCTGCGGCGCCGCACGGAGCCGGCGCAGGCACAAGGGTAGACCGGTTCAGGTCGGCCGTCCAGTCGGTCGGCTAATTGTTCGGCCGGCGAGCCGGTGACCTGGCCGATCAGGGCCGCATCGAGGAGACCGAACGGGCGGGGGGAACGCGACGCTGGTCTCCTCGACACGGTGGAAAACGGCTCTCGTCGCAGACCCCGCGCCCGCTCGCCCGGGCCGCCTATTGCGGTCCGGATTCCAGCGCGGCGACGAGCCGGATCGGATCAAAGTATTCCCGGAAGTGCAGGATGTACCCCTCGCTCATGGTGAGTCGGGTCAGGTATTCATTTCGGTAGCGGCGACCGGTCGGGATCAGCTTCATGTCGCTCGTGTACTCGGCGAGCAGCTCGTTCGGGTCGGAGGCGAACGCCTCGATCCGGACGTCTTGCAGGTTTTCCGAACCGTCTACCACCGTGGCGGGGATCGACTCGAGGAAGGCCATGACCGCCTCGCGACCCTGGGTACGCCGCGCGAAACCTGGCGGCGCGTACGGCAGTGCGTACGTGACCGCGGGATGCAGCAGCCGTCGCATCGCGGCGAAATCCCAACGGTTGATCGCCTCGAGATAGGCCTTCACTGCATCGACGTTGTCGCGACGCAGGGCGACGCCGGCCTCGATATCGAGCATTTCAGGGCCTGTACGCGACAGTGATGCCGTAGGTCCGCGGACGACCGGCGTAGCGCACGATGGCGTCCGAGTCGGTCGAGGCGTTCTGCACGTAGAACTCGTCGGTCAGGTTGCGACTCCAGAGCGTGACGCGCCAGCGTTCATCGGCGGTCGCGAAGCCCGCCCGAAGATCGAACAAGGTGTAGCTCGGCAGCACGTACAGGTCGTCGTTGTCTCCGAGGACGACGTTTTCGCCGTCCACGATGGCCACGGCCTCGTCGCTGTACGTCAGCGTCGCGCCGGCGAAGGCTGCCCAGCCGTCACCGAGCGTCCACTCCTTGTCGACGATGAGCTTCGCCTGCCACTGCGGCGTGAACGGCACGCTCGCTCCCGCGAAGTCGGCGATGACACCGGCGGCATTGATCCCCGTGTATTCCTCGACCTCCGCGTCCGTATAGGAGACGGCCGCGCGGATCGTCAGGTCGTCTGGTGCGGCGGCGGTCACTTCGAGCTCCGCGCCCTTGACCTTCGATTTCGGGATGTTGACGAGGGCATCGAGCAGGCCGAAGACCGGGTCCTGTACCTTCGACTTGAGCTGCTTGTCCTCGTAGTCGTAGTAGAACGCGGCGGCGTTGACCTGCAGCCAGTTGGCAACCGACGCCTTGACGCCGACCTCGTACGACATCACCGACTCCTGCACGACGGGCGCGAACTGCGTGTTGGTGGCCGCTGCGAGCGTCGGAATGCTGCCCGCCTTGTAGCCCTTGGCGACGTTCCCGTAGAGCAGCAAGTCGGCCGTTGCATCGTAGTCGAGCCCGATGCGCCACGACGTGTTGTCCTCGTCCAGGTTGCTCGCGTACGGGTCACCCGCGAGGAACGCGGAATCCATGTTGAAACAGTCACCCGGCTGCAACGGCTCGACCTCTTGACCCGACAGCAGCCCGCTCAGAAACGTGAAGAACGCGTTGGTCGCACCGTCGTCCGCATCGAACGCACAGTTGACCGCATCGCGCTTCGACTGGGTGTAGCGAGCGCCCGCCTTCAGCGTCAAAGCGTCGCCAAGGTCGTACTCGACGTTGCCGAAGGCGGCATGGTTCTGCATGGCCTGGTCGCTCGTGAAACCGGCGCCCCAGATTCCGAGCGCGGGGAACGTCGACGAGTCGACGAAGTTGTTGGTGGCCGTTTCCTCGACGTCGGTGTCCTCGAAGTTCGCACCCAGTACCCAACGCAGGGCCGAGGCCGCGTCGTTCGTGACCCGCAGTTCCTGCGCAAAGCTCTGGATCGTTCCATGATGCGCGACGACGTCGAGGATGTGGAATGCCGTGCCGTCGCCCTCCGGCGTCTGGTCGAGGTCGAAGTCGATGTACGAGGTCAGGGAGGTCAGAGTCAGGTCGCCAGGCAAATCGATGTCGGCACGCAGCGACGCCTGCGTCATTCGGTTGTCGGCGCGCAGCGGTGTGTCGGCCGACCAATCGGCGGCGCGCGCGTCACGTGGCGCGAGTGGGTAAGCCACGACGTCGGGAATGCCGCAGCACGGCTGCTGCGGATTGGGCCAGATGTACTGCGGCGCCGTCGGGTCCGACTTGTCGGCCCAGGCGTTCACGTTCAACAACACGCTTACGGCCTCGGCGGGTGTCCAGCCGAGCTGGAGACGGCCGGCATAGCTTTCCGCATCGCCACTTTCCGCGCCTGTCATGCCCGGCGAATAGCCCTCCTGCCACCCGTCGCCGTTGACGACCTGGCCGGCAAGCCGCGCCGTCACGGTCCGGCCGAGGGAGCCGCCGACGAACGCATTGAGCTCCATCGTGTCGAAGCGACCGTAGGTGAGGTCGGCGCCGGCCGTGAACTCCTGGCCAGGTTTGGCCGCGATGTAATTGATTGCGCCGCCCGTGGAGTTCTGTCCGAACAACGTGCCCTGCGGACCCTTCATGACCTCGATCCGCTCGAGATCGAACGTGGCACGGCTCGCGAGGATCGGCAGCGGCAGCGGCACTTCGTCGATGTACACGCTGACCGCGGGGTATGCGGCGATCGAGGAGTCGTAGAACCCGATGCCGCGCAGGGTCAGGACGGGCGTGTTGTTGTTCGTCACGGCGAACGCGAGTCCGGGCACGGCCTGCGTCACGTCGCTCAGCGACGAGATGCGCTGGTTGGCGATGAATTCGCCGTCGAGCGCGACGACACTCTGGCCCACGTCGTTGATCGCCTG
>JAJTCR010000477.1 GCA_021325695.1 Steroidobacteraceae bacterium
TCCCCGCTCGAGTGCGTGCCGCACCTGGTGCGGGCCCAGGAAGCCGGTGCCGCCGAGGAACAGGATGTCCAGTCGCTTCCGCGTCGCCGGTCGAGCCGGGACGACGTCCTCGGCCGCCACCACGTGAGGTGCGGCCACGATCGCCGGCAGCCACTGCAGTATGTCGCGTCGCGTCGTCATGTCTGCCTCGCCGGGAACCGGGCCCGGACGGAACACTACTGCTGCGCGACGCGAGGATCCAGCGAGCGCTGCCGGCATCGGTCCGCGATGCGCCGCAAAGTGGACGCAGGGACGCGAGCGAAGGTGGTCGACCGACGGGCGGATCGAGACATCGGGTCGCAACGACCGCCCGCGGCCGACCGAGGGTCAGGTCCTAGTCGTCGTCGTTCGCTTCGTGGATCGCCGCGATCACGCCGACTGCCGCGGCCCCGATCACGATGCCACGCAACAGGTCGTCGTCGTCATCGTCGTCGTTGCGGCGGCCGTCCCCGGCACGGTAATAGCGGCTCACGTAGTCGTTTTCATTCCAGTACTGGCCGTCGCGATACCAGCGCCGGTCGCCGCGATAGTAGACGTCGCGCAGGTGCACGATGTGGCGGCCGTCGCGACAGTACTGGCCGTTCGGATGGTAGTGCGCATCGCGGTACACGGTGCGGTAATACCGACCGTCGTCGTAGAGCCGATCGTTGCCGACGTATTGACGTCCTGGTCGATAGTAGTCCTCGGCCTGCTCGCGGCGTATTTCGTGGCGTGCCTCGCGGCGTTCACGATTGATCTCCCGCTGGCCTTCGCGCATCTCGCGCATCACGCAATCCCGCGTCTTGCAACGATGCACCTCGCGTGCGGCCTCGCGCTTCTCGATCGCGACGCTGCGCGCGCCTTCGCGAATTTCACGCCGGACCTCCCACGGGTCGGCGCCGGCGAGCGCGGGCAGCATCGAGGCACAGCACAGGGCGGCGGCGGCCAGGGACATTCGGGTCTTCACGACGTTCCTCCTTCATTCGCACGGATACCCGAGCCCAGGGCACCGCGGTGTACGATTTCCGGGCTCACGGAATCGAGAACGCGGCGAACGGCGGGCCGTTGACGCAGCGGCGCACGTCGGGACGCAGAAACCTGGGAGGTCGATCACGCAAGCAACCGGCGCCTCGGCTCGCGCTGCCGCGGGTTGCGGCATGTCGAGGCTTTCGGCGTGCGCGATTCAGCGTCCGCTGCCGGCCTTGATCGGGTCGGTCGCGATACCCACCTTGACCATGCCGGCGTTCTGCGCATCCGCCATGACGGTGGCGAGCGCCTGGAACTGCAGCGTCTTGTCGACGTGCAGGTGCAGCTCCGGTTGCGGTTTGCGCTGGGCCTCGACCGCCAGCCGGGAGAGCATGGCGGATCGATCGACCTCGACGTCGTTCAGGAACATGCGTCCGTCGCCCAGGATCGCGATGACGATCGTGTCCGGCTTCTCCTCGAGCAGCACCGTCGAGGCCTGCGGCAGGTCGATCTTGATCCGGTGCGCGATCAGCGGTGCCGTGATCATGAAAATGATCAGCAGCACGAGCATGACGTCGACCAGCGGAATCATGTTGATCTCGGCCATCGGCGAGGAGTTCGACGCGTGGCCGCCACCCGCCCCGAGTCCAGTGAATGCCATGACTGCCTCCTCGTACGCGGTTCAGGCCGCAACGTTCTCCGCTTCGTGCTCGCGCAGCTGCTGCCGTTCCCGCTCCTGCCGCCGATGCGCGTGGCCTCGCTGCGTCCGGTGATGGTCCATCGACGACGGCACGCGCGCGCCCGTCGTCAGGTACGCGAGCAGGTCTTCGGCGAAGGCGTGGAAGCTCGCGATGATCACGCGGTTGTTGCGCACCAGCAGGTTGTAGCCGAGCACGGCGGGCACGGCCACGGCAAGGCCGAGCGCGGTCATGATCAGTGCTTCGCCGACCGGGCCCGCGACCTGGTCCAGCGAGGTCTCGCCGGACGCACCGATGCGCACCAGTGCATGGAAGATCCCCCAGACGGTACCGAACAGGCCGACGAAGGGCGCGGTGCTGCCGACCGTCGCGAGGAACGTGAGGCCGGTCTCGAGTCGTTCCATCTCGCGGTTGATCGATGCGCGCAGCGCCCGGTCGAGGAACTCGACTCGGGTCGGTGCAGCGTGCCCGAGACCCGGTCCTGCGCGAGCCGGTCGTGGTGATCCACCGCGAACTCGCCGTCGAGCGCGATCTTCGAGAACGGCTCCCAGTCGGGCTGCCGTTCGAGGAAGTCGACGGCCTGGTCCGCGGGCGTGTGCCAGAAGCCCGAGACGACGCGAGGGCTCCGCCTGCGGATGCGGGCGACACGTGCCGCCTTGAGCAGGATGAAGTACCAGGAAACGACCGACATCAGCACGAGCAGCGCGAACACGAAGATGCCGACCGCGTCGGTCTGGCGCAGGAAGTTCGCGAAACTCATCGTCGTCAGGGCTTCGGTGATGGGCACGACGGCCCACGCGGCCATCGGCGCGCCGTCCCGACGCGCAGGTTCGAAGCGCCAGCGCCGCACTGCGTCGATCGCGGCTGCGTCGAGCAGCTCGTCGCCGCTGCTCCGGCCAAGCGTCACCTCGCGCGGGCGTCCGTTCTCGCCGACCAGGACACGCACGCGCGCGATGCCCTCGATGCCCATGCGGCGGCAGCGCGGGGGATAGGCGGGTTGGACGATCTCGACCGGCGTGAGCTTCACGTACACGGGGCCCGCCGCGGCGGCGTCGCCGGCGCCGTCGAGCGTTCCTTCGGACGCCGGCGGGCCGGGCACGCCGGGCAACAGTTCGTCGCCGATCTCGTACTGTTTCACCTGTGTGCCGGGCGGCACGGGATCGGTGGTCGGCGTGTCGACGAGGATCGGCACCGGCCGCGTGAGCTTGGGTTTCTGTCGTTCGGTGGCGGCCGGCGCCTCGTTCGGCCTGGGCGGGGTCCGCTCGAGTTCCTGCGGTAACCGCGGCGGCGGCAGTTTCTGCAGGCTTACTTCGAAGACCGGGTTGCGGACCTCGTGGTTCACGGCAGGCTGCAGCAGCAGGAGGCGCCCGATGCCGGCAGCGTGTATCGCGCTGACGAGCAGCAATACGCCCGCGGCGCCCCACGTGAGGCGTTCGTCGTGGACGTAGCGGTCGATGCGCATCATTGGCCGGTCCAGACCGGCCGGGCGTGTACCTTCGGTACCGGGATCGACTCTAGCCCATGCGTCCCCGGTCGGCTGCAGAGCGGATGTACCTAGGCATACGCGCGGTTGCCGCAGCGGTGGCCGCGCTGGACTGCGTCTCGCCTCACGGGGTTGCCGCGCGCGGGGTATGCGCAACGTCCTGCAGGCGCGCCGTGAATATTGCGGCGTCGCAGCACGCGGGCGCATAGTCGGCC
>JAJTCR010000061.1 GCA_021325695.1 Steroidobacteraceae bacterium
GGATCGCGCCCGACTATTACCTCTACCGGGACAAGCTCGGTTTCGAGCCTGCAACCCCGGGCGTGAGCTTCGGCAAGCCCACCCTGCCGGTGGGCCTTGATCACGAGGACGAATTTTTCGGCCAGCAGGTCGTCTACCGCGACATCGCGGTCGTCGGCGTGCCGGTGTCGGTCGCCGGTCCTCCGCGCGACCTGCAGTTCAAGCTGAGACTGCAGGGCTGCGCGGATGCCGGACTCTGTTATCCACCCCAGACGTGGTCGATGCAGGTGAAATGGCCGGAAGGCGTCGGCGGCGCCACCCGCTCCGGCCAGGTCGCCGCCGCGCAGGCGACCACCGAGGTGAAGCCGCCTGCGCCGTCACCTCCCGGCGACAAGGGTCTCGACCTCCGCGGACTGCTCGGCATGGGCAGCGGCGCCAAGTCCGACGCGGACTTCCTGCCGCCCGACCAGGCGTTCGTGCTGTCCGCGACGAGCCCGGCGCGCGACCTCGTGCGGCTGCGCTGGGACGTCGCCGACGACTATTACGTCTACCGTGACAAGACCAAGGCCAGTTCGACCTCGGCCCAGGTGCGTCTGGGTCAACTGGCGATCCCGGGCGGCGAGACCCAGGTCGACGAGTATTTCGGCGAACAGGTGGTCTTCCACGGTCAAATGGTCGCCGACCTGCCGGTGTCTGCTGCGGCCGACGTGACTGAGATCCCGCTCGAGATCACGTACCAGGGCTGCGCCGACGAGGGACTCTGCTATCCGCCGATCCGGAAGACGATCAGCGTGGAACTCGGCGCCTCCGCGAACGCGGCGGCGGCGAGCCTCACGGCCGGCGCGACCTCGGTGCCCCGCGTGCAGTCGGAGCAGGACGCTCTTGCGGCGAAAATCCGGCACGGCAACCTGTTCGCCGTGCTGGCCACCTTCTTCGGTTTTGGCCTGCTGCTCGCCTTCACGCCGTGCGTGCTGCCGATGATCCCCATCCTCTCCGGCATCATCGTCGGGGCGGGCCAGGGGCAGCCGGTGGCCCGCGGCCGCGCGTTCGCGCTTTCACTTGCGTACGTGCTTGGAATGGCCCTGACGTACACCGTCGCGGGAGCGGCGTTTGCCGCGGCCGGCCAGCAGGCACAGGCCGTGTTCCAGAAGCCGTGGATCATCGTGCTGTTCGCGGCATTGTTCGTGTGGCTCGCGCTCGGCATGTTCGGTTTCTACAACCTGCAGGTGCCCGCGTGGCTGCAGGACCGGGTCACACGCATCAGCGGCCGTCAAAAGCAGGGCACGCTGCTCGGCACCGCGATCATAGGTGCCCTGTCCTCGCTGATCGTGACGGCCTGCGTTGCACCGCCGCTCGTCGCCTCGCTCGCGGTGATCGGCCAGAGCGGCGACGTATTCCGCGGTGGCGCAGCGTTGTTTGCGCTGAGCCTCGGCATGGGAGCCCCGTTGCTGATCGTCGGTGCCTCGGCCGGCGAATTGCTGCCGCGGGCGGGCGCGTGGATGGACACGGTCAAGCAGGTCTTCGGCGTGCTGCTGCTCGGCGTCGCGATCTGGATGCTGAGCCGGATCCTGCCCGGCCCCGTCACGCTTGGGCTCTGGGCGGCGCTCGCCTTCGTCGGCGGCTTCGTGCTGCTGGTGCGCGGCGGGCTCCAGTTCAAGGGGGGCTTCGACGCGATCCGACGCAGCGTAGGGGCGCTCGCGCTGGTCTATGGCGTGGTGATGCTCGTTGGCGCGCTCGCCGGTCGCAGCGACCCGCTGCAGCCGCTCGCGGGTTTCGGTGCGACGCACCCGGCGGCGGGCGTCACCGGCGCGGCGACGCATCGTGACGGTGTCGAGTTCCAGCGCATCAAGAGCGTCGCCGATTTCGAACGTGAACTCGCGGCCGCGACGGCGACCGGCAAGCCGCTGATGTTCGACTTCTACGCAGACTGGTGCGTCTCCTGCAAGGAAATGGAGAAGTACACCTTCACGGAACCCGCGGTGCGGAAAGCCCTGGCCGACGCGGTGTTGCTGCAGGCGGACGTCACGGCCAACGACGACCTCGACCAGGCCCTCATGCAACGGTTCGGCATCCTCGGTCCGCCGTCGATCCTGTTCTTCGGCGCCGACGGCGCCGAGCGGCCCGAATACCGCGTGGTGGGCTTCAAGCGCGCCGACGAATTCGCGCCGCACGTGCACGCGGCCTTCGGCATCCCGGCGCGATGATGAACCGGGCCGTGCTGGCGGCAGTGATTCTCGGCGCCGGGGTCGCCGGCGCTGCGGCGTACTGGTTCTTCGGCGTGCGCAACCCCGCGCCCGCATTGCCGGTCGCGGCCGCGCCGGCCACGAGCCCCGACCGGCCCACGACGCGTCTCGCCGAGACCGTTCCCACGTTCCAGCTCCTCGATCGCCAGGGGCAGCTGCGATCGTTGCAGGACTGGCCAGGCAAGTCGCTGGTCGTGAACTTCTGGGCCACGTGGTGCGCCCCCTGCCGGCGCGAGATCCCGCTGCTGCAGCAGATTGCCCGTGAGCGCGCCAACGACGGCGTCGAGGTGGTCGGCATCGCCGTCGATTTCCGCGACAAGGTGCTGGCGTACGCCGACGAGATGCAGATCGGCTACCCGCTGCTGATCGGCGAACAGGACGCGCTCGATGCGGCGGCTGCGTTCGGGGTGGACGTGATCGGCTTTCCGTTCACGATCTTCACCGACAATCGCGGCCGCGTCGTCTTCGCCCACATCGGCGAGCTGCACCGCGCGCAGGCGGAGGTGATCCTGGACGAGGTCGCGGCCGTCAATGCCGGCGAGCAAAGCCCGGCCGAGGCACGCGAGATGATCGAGAACAGCCTGCCCGCACTGCAGCATAAGTCGGCGGGGAAAAGCGCCGGATAACGCGGGAAACGCCGGTAAAAGCGGCGATCCTACAAAGATGTCGCCAGTTGGCGACAGATCTGGGTAGACTGCGCGCCCACGTCCTCGACCGGCCGCCATGGCGCACATCCTGCTCTTGAACGGGCCCAACCTGAACCTGCTCGGCCGGCGCGAGCCGGGGCTGTACGGCCAGGTCACGCTCGAGCAGGTCCACGAGCGCGCGACCAAGCTCGCGGCCGAAGCGGGGCACAAGCTCACCGCGCTGCAGAGTAATTCCGAGGCGGACCTGATCGACTGCATCCACCAGGCGCCAACCAGCCACGTGGCGTTCATCCTGTTCAATCCCGCCGGCTTGACGCACACCAGCGTCGCGCTGCGCGACGCGCTGCTCGCGGTCAAGATTCCGTTCATCGAGGTGCACCTGAGCAACGTGCACGCACGCGAGCCCTTCCGGCACCACTCTTATTTCTCCGACATCGCCGTCGGCACCATCACGGGGCTCGGCGCGGTCGGCTACGAACTCGCGCTACGCGCGGCCTGCCAGCACCTCACCGGCCAGCCCGGCTCGCAGCTGCTGCCCAACTGAAAACCACCCAAGGTTGCGAGACGATGGACATCCGCAAGGTCAAGAAACTGATCGAACTGCTCGACGAAACCGGCGTCGCCGAGATCGAGATCAAGGAAGGCGAGGAATCCGTGCGGATCAGCCGGCACCCGACCGGCGCGGCCGGTGCGATGCACATGATGCCGGCGCATCCGATGATGCACTACGCGCAACCCCAGCACGCCCAGGCCCCGCCGCCGGCCGCAGCGTCGGCGCCCGTCGCGCCGGCCCCCGCCGCCGCCGCGACCCAGAACCCGGATCAGGTGGTGACGGCGCCGATGGTGGGCACGTTCTATTCGGCTCCCGCGCCGGGCGCGAAGTCGTTCGTCGACATCGGCAGCGAGGTGAAGCCGGGCGACGTGCTCTGCATCATCGAGGCGATGAAGATGATGAACCAGATCGAGTCGGACAAGGCCGGCAAGATCGTCTCCGTGCTCGTCAAGAACGGCGACCCGGTCGAATTCGGCCAGCCGCTGTTCGTGATCGAATGACGGTCCGCGCCCGGCCATAACCGCCCGACCGCACCTCGTCAGTTCACCCGCCGGCACGGACACATCACGATGCTCGAAAAGGTCGTCATCGCCAATCGCGGCGAGATTGCGCTGCGCATCCTGCGCGCCTGCCGCGAGCTCGGCATCCGGACGGTCGCCGTGCACTCGACCGCGGACCGCACGCTCAAGCACGTGCTGCTCGCCGACGAGACCGTCTGCATCGGCCCGGCCCCTTCGCGGGACAGCTACCTCAACATGCCCGCGATCATCAGTGCGGCCGAGGTCACCGATTCCGTCGCGATCCACCCGGGCTACGGGTTCCTCTCCGAAAACGCCGACTTCGCCGAACGCGTCGAGAAGAGCGGCTTCAAGTTCATCGGACCGCGGCCGGAGACGATCCGGCTGATGGGCGACAAGGTCTCGGCGATCAAGGCGATGAAGGCCACGGGCGTGCCTTGCGTGCCGGGCTCGGACGGACCCCTGGGCAACGAGCCCGACGAGCTGTTTCGCATCGCGAACGACATCGGCTACCCGGTGATCATCAAGGCCTCCGGTGGCGGTGGCGGGCGCGGCATGCGCGTCGTGCACAGCGACGCGACGCTGGTTCACGCCGTCGGCGTCACGCGCGCCGAGGCGCTGGCGGCGTTCGGCAACGACCAGGTCTACATGGAGAAATTCCTCGAGAAGCCGCGCCACATCGAGTTCCAGGTGCTGGCCGACCATTACGGCAACGTGATCTGCCTCGGCGAACGCGATTGTTCGATGCAGCGCCGGCACCAGAAGATCATCGAGGAGGCGCCTGCGCCGGGCATGTCGCCGAAGCAGCGCCGCGCGATGAGCGAGCGGGTGGCCGCGGCCTGCGCCGAAATCGGCTATCGCAGCGCAGGCACGCTCGAGTTCCTGTACCAGGACGACGAGTTCTACTTCATCGAGATGAACACGCGCATCCAGGTCGAACACCCGGTCACCGAACTCGTGACGGGCATCGACCTCGTCAAGGCGCAACTCCGGCTCGCCGCGGGCGAGCGGCTGCCGTGGACGCAGGACGACGTGCAGATCCGCGGTCACGCGATCGAGTGTCGGATCAATGCCGAGGATCCGAAGAAGTTCACGCCGTCGCCGGGACTGGTGAAGCTCTGGCACGCGCCGGGCGGACCCGGCATACGGGTCGACAGCCACCTCTACACCGGCTACTCGGTGCCGCCGCACTACGACTCGCTGGTCGCCAAGGTGATCTCGCACGGCGAGGACCGCGACACGGCGATCGCGCGCATGCGCAACGCGCTGAACGAGATCGTGGTGGAAGGCATCAAGACGAACGTGCCCCTGCACCAGGAGATCTTCCAGCACGCGGCGTTCCGGGCCGGCGGCACGGACATTCACTACCTGGAGCGACGGCTGGGGCTGAAGTGAGGCCGCTTGAGTGTCCAGTGTTCAGTGTCTAGTGTTCAGTAGGCCCGCTGCGAAGCGCGCGACGGAGTCGCTTCCGACCAGACACTAGACACCAGGCACTAGCCACTTTCCGATGCCGTTCCTGCAATTGACGATCGACCTCGGCGCGCGCAAACCCGAGCCGTACGAGGAAGCGCTGTTCGCGCTCGGCGCGCTTTCCGTCACGCTGCTCGACGCGGCCGACGATCCGGTGCTCGAACCCGCCCCCGGCGCGATGCCGCTGTGGCCGACCGTCGTCGTGAGCGCGGTGTTCCCGGCCGACGCCGACATTGCGGGCGTCCGCACCGCGCTCGGCGCGACGCCGGGCCTCGATCCGCTCCTGATCGCCGAAAAGTCGCACCTCGAAGCCGTGGCCGATCGCGCGTGGGAGCGCGAATGGCTCAAGGACTTCCGCCCGATGCGGTTCGGACGTCGGCTGTGGGTGTGTCCCGGCGGACAGCGACCATCCGCCGACCCGCGCCCCCCGGGCGAAGGTTCTGCTCCAGCGAGCGCGGACGACGGTACAACGGACGCGCCGGTGCTGGTCGAACTCGACCCGGGGCTCGCTTTCGGTACCGGCACGCACGCGACGACGGCGCTCTGCCTCGAGTGGCTGGACTCGGGGGCCGGCTCCTGGCTCGCCGACGCGGCCGGCGTGATCGACTACGGCTGTGGCTCGGGCATTCTCGCGATCGCCGCGCTCAAACTGGGGGCACGTCACGCGGTCGCGATGGACATCGACCCGCAGGCGCTGCTCGCGACGCGCGAGAACGCCGTTCGCAACCACGTCGCCGACCGTCTCCAGGTCACCGACGAGCGCGACTGCGGCGGCACGGTCGCGGACGTGCTGATCGCCAACATTCTCGCGGGACCCCTGGTCGAGCTGGCACCGGCCCTCGCCCAGCGGGTGCGGCCCGCCGGACGCATCGCGTTGTGCGGACTGCTGCTCGAGCAGGCGGACGCCGTGACAGCGGCTTACCGGCCGTGGTTTGATATCGACCTGACCGGCGCGCGCGAGGATTGGGGCTTGCTGACGGGCCGGCGGCGCGACTAGCGGCCAGCCCCGCGGCGACCTCGACCGAACCGACCGACCTATCGACCCGCTTTCCGATCGATCTATCATCGGCCGATGTATTCCCAGTGTCCGGAATGCCTGACGCGATTTCGCGTGACGGCGGCCGTGCTGCGAGTCGCGCACGGCACCGTGCGTTGCGGCCGCTGCGGCAGCGCGTTCGATGCGTTGCAGCGCCTGACCGACACCCTGCCCGACGATGCCGAGTCCGCGTCCGCACCGGCTCGCCTGTTGATGGAGCCGTCGCTCGCGGCGTTCGACGAGCAGGGCGTCACCGACGCGGTCGATCGGGCGGAGAACGGCCAGGCACTGCGCGAGAAACGCGCCGGCGGTTCCGACCCGGGGACGGAGTTCCATTTCTCCGCGGACGACATCGAGCAGGTCTTCGTCGACGCGCGCGACTGGCAGAAGCGCTTTCCGCCCGGGACCGAGCGCGGCCGACCCGCCCATAAAGCGCACGGGACGGCGGTGGCGACGGAAACTTCGGCGAACGAGGATGAACACGCCGACGACGGCAGCACGGATCCGGCTTCGGTGCATCCGGCGTCCGGCGCGCCCGTCATGCTCGTGCACGAACCGGAGGCGATCGAGGACATCACGCTCGAAGGCGAGCGCATCCTGATCGAAGGCCTGCCGGAGTTCGACGACGACCTGCGCGAAATCGTGCGCGAAGGCGAGCCCGCAGACGACGCGGTGCCCCTGGCCGACGGCGAACCCCCGCCAGCCGACCTCGACGCGACCGATCGCTTCAGGCGTCCGCGACCGCGCAGCAGGTGCCCGGCGACGGACGTGACGGGCCGCAGGCCGACCCGCCGGTCGCCCGGCCCGTGATCACGCCCGCGGAGGCGCCGTCGAACCTGCCGTTTCGCTTGCGCCAGCGCGAGTTTCCGGCCGGCGACGCACTCGACGAGGTCGGCTACGAGGACGTCGCGTCGCGGGGCCGCGGCACTGCGATCGCCTGGGGCGTCGGCGCAGTGTTGCTCGCGGTGGTGCTGGCCGCACAGGTGATCCATCACTATCGCGCGGACCTCGCGCGCGACGCCAGGTTCGGTCCGGTCGTGCGCGCCGCGTACGCGCGCCTGGGTCGACCGCTCGCGCCGAACTGGGACCTCGCCGCATTCGAGCTGCGTCAATGGGGCGCGAGCGAGTCGCTGTCCACGGTCGCCGGCACGATGAGCGTGCGCGCGAGCCTCCGCAACGGCGCCGATTTTGCCCAACCGCTGCCGCTCCTGCGGCTCGAGCTCGAGGATCGCTTCGGTGGCACGATTGCGCGTCGTGACTTCGAACCGCGCGAGTACCTCAAGGATCCCGCGCAGGCCCCGCGCCTGCTGACCCCCGGAGACACGACCGAGGCGGAACTCGACGTGGTCGAGGCGGGCACGGACGCGGTGGGCTACCGGCTCGACGTCTGCATGCGCGAGGAATCGGGCGCGACCCGCTGCGCGCAATCCACCTCGCTCGACGGTCCGGCGCCGCGGTGATGGCGTCGAGCCTCGCACCGGGCGGGCACGCGCCCGCCCGCGCCACGATCTTCATCGGTCCCTACCGGCTCGAGGGTCGTGCGCTGCTCGCACCGATGGCGGGCGTCACCGACCTGCCGTTTCGCCGCTTGTGCCGGCGTCTGGGGGCAGCACTCGCGGCGGGCGAGATGATCGCGGCGGACCCGCGGCTCTGGGACACGGCAGAGTCGCTGCGACGACGCGACCACACGGACGAACCCGAACCTCGCGTCGTGCAGATTGCCGGCGGCGATGCGGACACGATGGCCGATGCGGCGCGGCGCACCGTCGCCGCGGGCGCGCAGGTCGTCGACGTGAACATGGGCTGTCCCGCCAAGAAAGTCTGCAGCAAGGACGCGGGTTCGGCGTTGCTGCGCGACGAACGCAACGTCGCGGCCATCCTCGAGGCGACCGTGCGTGCGGTCGAGGTGCCCGTGACGCTCAAGATCCGCACGGGTTGGGCGCCGGACCAGCGCAATGCGCTCGCGATCGCCCGCATTGCGGAGGCTGCCGGCGTCCGCGCGCTGGCCGTGCACGGTCGCACGCGGGCGTGCCGTTTCAACGGTGCGGCGGAATACGAAACGATTGCCGCGGTGAAGCAGGCCGTGAGCATTCCGGTGTTCGCGAACGGCGACATCGATTCGCCCGCGAAAGCCGCGGCCGTGCTGCATGCGACCGGCGCGGACGGCGTCATGATCGGGCGAGCGGCGCAAGGCCGGCCGTGGATCTTTCGCGAGATCGCTTCCCTTCTGGAGGGAATCGTCGCCACGCCGCCGACGCACCGCGAGGTGCGTGATATCATGCTCGGGCACCTGCGCGATTTGTACGAATTTTACGGCGCCGAACCCGGCGTCAGGATCGCGCGCAAGCACATTGGCTGGTACTGCTCCGGACGCCCGCACGCGCAGGTGTTTCGCCAGGCCGTCATGCAGGTGGTTGCGCCCGGCGCGCAACTCGCGCAGGTGCGGGAATATTTCGATGCGCTGGACGCGCGGGCGGTCGATGCGGCCTGACACGCATCGGCGCAAGTCGCGAAGAATCAACGAGAGGCGGTCCACGGCATGGCGGCGCGTAGCAAGAAGAGCACCCGGACACGGCGCGAGCCGAAGCCTGCAAACGGTCACCACAACGGCTCGACGCGCAGCGTACCGCTGCGCTCGCTCACCGAGCAGGCGCTCGACGACTACTTCACGAGCCTGAACGGGCACGCACCGGGTCACCTCTATGACCTCGTGCTGCGCGAAGTCGAGGAGCCGCTCTTTCGAGCGGTGCTCGACTATTCGGCGGGGAACCAGAGCCGTGCGGCGGACATCCTCGGCATCAACCGCGGCACGCTGCGGAAGAAGCTCCGTGTGTACGGCATCGAAGGTTGATCCCTCGTGAATCCACCGATCCGGCGTGCACTGATCTCCGTTTCGAATAAGGAAGGCCTGCTCGACTTCGCCCACGAACTCACCCGCCGCGGCGTGACGATCCTCTCGACGGGCGGCACCGCGAAGATGCTTCGCGCCGACGGCATCGAGGCCGTCGACGTCTCGAGCGTGACCGGCTTTCCCGAGATCATGGACGGCCGCGTCAAGACGCTGCACCCGAGGATCCACGGCGGCCTGCTCGGCCGGCGCGGGCTCGACGATGCCGTCATGAAGGAGCACGGCATCGAGCCGATCGACCTCGTCGTCGTGAACCTGTATCCGTTCGCCGCGACGATCGCGAAGCCGGGGTGCACGTTCGAGGAGGCGGTCGAGAACATCGACATCGGCGGTCCCGCGATGGTGCGCGCGGCGGCCAAGAACCACGAGCGCGTCGCCGTCGTCGTCGATCCGCTCGATTACGGCGCGGTGCTGGCCGAGATGGAACGCGACAACGGCGGCGGCGTCGGCGCCGCGACCCGGCAGCGGCTCGCGACCAAGGCCTTCACGCACACCGCGCAGTACGACGCGATGGTCGCCTCGTACCTGTTGCAGGCGTCTCGCCCGAACGGCAACAACGGCACAACTCAGAGCGTCTTCCCCGACCTGCTGCCGATGCAGTTCCGCAAGCGTCTCGACCTTCGCTACGGCGAGAACCCGCACCAGCAGGCCGCGTTCTACGTGGCGTCCGACGCGCAGGGAGCGAGCGTCGGCTCGGCGTCCCAGCTGCAGGGCAAGGATTTGTCGTTCAACAACCTGGCCGACGCCGACACTGCGCTCGAATGCGTGCGCCAGTTCGACGAGCCCGCCTGCGTGATCGTCAAGCACGCGAACCCGTGCGGCGTCGCGGTCGCCACGTCGATCCGCGAGGCCTACGACCATGCCTACCGCACGGACCCGACGTCGGCGTTCGGCGGCATCATCGCATTCAACCGTGCGCTCGACGCCGACACGGCCGCGGCGATCGTCGAACGGCAGTTCGTCGAGGTGATCATCGCGCCCGCGGTCGACGCCGAGGCGCGCGAGGTCTGCGTGAAGAAGGAGAACGTGCGCCTGCTCGTGACCGGGCCGCTCGCGCCGAGCAACAGCCGGTACGAAGTGCGCAGCGTCAATGGCGGCCTGCTGATGCAGACGCGCGATCTCGGCATGGTCAAGCCGGCCGAGCTCGAGGTCGTCACGAAGCGCGCACCGACGCCGCAGGAACTCGAGGACCTCGTGTTCGCCTGGCAGGTGTGCAAGTTCGTCAAGTCGAACGCGATCATCTTCGTCAGGGAGCGCATGACGGTCGGCATCGGCGCCGGCCAGATGAGCCGCGTCTACAGCACGCGCATCGCGGCGATGAAAGCTCGCGACGAAGGCCTCGACCCAGTCGGTTCCGTGATGGCCTCGGACGCATTCTTCCCGTTCCGCGACGGCCTCGACGCCGCGGCCGAGCACGGCATCAAGGCCGTGATCCAGCCCGGCGGTTCGAAGCGTGACACCGAGGTGGTGGCGGCCGCCGACGAGCACGGCATCGCGATGGTGTTCACGGGCATGCGGCATTTCCGGCACTGAGTGGCTAGTGGCCAGTGGCTGGTGGCTAGTGGCTAGTAAGAACCAGGAGGCCGCATCGCGGCCGGTTCGACTCTGACTAACCACTGGTCACTAGCCACTAGCCACTCTGGTCTATCCTCGCCAACGCATGAAGGTACTGATCATCGGTTCCGGCGGTCGCGAGCACGCCCTCGCGTGGAAGGTCGCGCAGTCGCCGCGCGTCACCCGGGTGTTCGTCGCGCCGGGCAATGCCGGGACCCGGCTCGAGCCGAACACGACCAATGTCGACATCGCCGCGGAAGACGTCCTTGGGCTGCTCGCGTTCGCGCAACGCGAGCGTATCGACCTGACGATCGTCGGACCCGAAGCGCCGCTGGTGCTCGGCCTGTGCGATGCATTCGGCGCTGCCGGACTTCGCTGCTTCGGGCCGAGCCGACTGGCGGCGCGGCTCGAGGGCTCGAAGGCGTTCACGAAGGACTTCCTGCAGCGGCACGGCATTCCCACG
>JAJTCR010000478.1 GCA_021325695.1 Steroidobacteraceae bacterium
CATGCCTGAAGCTTCTTCCTCCTACGACGTCATCGTGATCGGCGCCGGCCCGGCCGGTTATCCGTGCGCGATCCGCGCCGCGCAGAACAAGCTCAAGGTTGCATGCATCGACGAGTGGAAGAACCTCGACGGTTCGCACGCCTTCGGCGGCACCTGCCTCAACGCGGGCTGCATCCCGTCGAAGGCGCTGCTCGAGTCGTCCGAGCTGTATCACCGCGCGCATTCGGAATTCGCCGCGCACGGCATTTCGGCGAGCGGTCTCGCGTTCGACGTCGCGACGATGCAGAAGCGCAAGGCCGCGATCGTCCAGGCGTCGACCCAGGGCATCACGGGGCTGTTCAAGGCGGCAGGCGTCACGGCGCTGCAGGGCCACGGCAAGCTGCTGGCGGGTAACCGTGTCGAATTCACCGCGCTCGACGGCAGCACGCAGGAACTCGTCGCGAAGCACGTCGTGCTCGCGTCCGGCTCGCAGCCGATGCCGCTGAAGACCGTGCCCTTCGACGGCGACCGCGTGGTCGATTCGTGGGGCGCGCTCGAGTTCGGCGAGGCCCCGAGACGCCTTGGCGTGATCGGCGCCGGCGTCATCGGGCTCGAACTCGGCAGCGTCTGGCGACGCCTCGGCGCCGAGGTCGTCGTGCTCGAGGCGATGGAGCAGTTCCTGTGGATGGCCGACCAGGCCGTGGCCAAGGAAGCGCTCCGCCACTTCAAGAAGCAGGGGCTCGAGGTGCGGCTGGGCGCCAAGGTGACGGGGGCCGAGACCGGGAAGGACGGCGTCACGCTCAAGTACGCCGACACGAAGGGCGAACAGACCGTAACGGTGGACAAGGTCGTCGTCGCCATCGGCCGTCGGCCGTACACGGACGGTCTGCTCGGCGAGGGCACCGGCGTGCAGCTCGACGAGCGTGGCTTCATCGTCGTCGACGACGAATGCCGCGTGGCCGGAGCGGGCAACGTCTGGGCGATCGGCGACGCCGTCCGCGGGCCGATGCTCGCACACAAGGGCAAGGACGAGGGCGTCATGGTCGCCGACCTGATCGCGGGACTGCACTCGGAGGTCAACTACAAGGCGGTGCCGTCGGTGATCTACACCGCGCCGGAGATCGCGTGGGTCGGGCTGACCGAGGAACAGGTCAAGGACAGTGGTCGCGAATACAAGGTCGGCCAGTTTCCGTTCATGGCGAGCGGCCGGGCGCGTGCGATGGAGGCGCCGGCCGGCTTCTGCAAGCTCATCGCCGCCCGGGACGACGACGAGATCCTCGGGGTCCACATCATCGGCCCGATGGCCGGGGAGCTGATCGTACTCGGCCAGCACCGAGGACCTGCAGCGCACGATGCACGCACACCCGACCCTGAGCGAGGCGTTGCACGAAGCCGCGCTCGGGGCGGACAAGCGCGCGATCGATTTCCCGAATCGGTAGCGCGAGGTCCGTTCAGGCCTTCCGTCGCGCGCTGACGACATTCGGCAACGTCGAGAACCTCGACAGCAGCCGGCTCAGCTCGTCGAGTCCGTGGACTTTCGCCGTGACATCCATGGTCGCGATGTTGTCGACCGGGTTGGTGACCGTGTGCATCGCCTCGATGCTGATGTGCTCGTCGGCCAGCACGCCGGAGATGTCCCGGACCAGGCCCCGCCGGTCGAACGCCTCGACGCGCACGACGACCGCGAACGTGCGCTCCTCGGCCGGGCGACCCCAGTCCACCGCGAGCACGCGCTGTGGATTTTCCTCGCGCAGGCGCAGCAGGTTCGCGCAGGTCGCACGGTGGACGCTGACGCCGCGCCCGACGGTGATGTACCCGAGGATCGCTTCGGGTGGCACGGGTCGGCAGCAGCGCGCGATCGAGCTCAACAGGTCGCCGACGCCGTCGATGATCATGCCCGGCGAGTCCGCGCCCGCGGCCGGCTTGAGCAGTTTCGGCGCGCGCAGCGTTGCAGGCTCCTTCTCGTGCAGCCGACGATGGATCGCGCCGGCCACCTGCGCGAGGGTGATGTCGCCTTCGCCGAGGCCCTGGTGGAGGGCGTCCGCGTTCGCCAGGCCGAGGTCCGCGAGGATCTCGGGCAGTGGCGGCGCGCGCACGCCGAGGCGGTCGAGCTCACGCTCGAGCATCTGCTTGCCCTGCTCGCGGTTCTGCGACTCGTCCTGCTTGCGGAACCACGCGCGCACCTTGGCGCGGTTGCGCGGCGAGGCGAGGAAGCCCAGTTGCGGTACGAGCCAGTCGCGGCTCGGGTGCGCGTGCTTGGCCGGAATGATCTCGACCGTGTCGCCGTTCGAGAGCTTGTAGTCGAGCGTCACCATGCGGCCGTTCACGCGCGCGCCGCGACAACGGTGGCCGAGGTTGGTGTGGACCTGGTAGGCGAAGTCGAGCGGCGTGGCGCCCTTGGGCATGTCGACCACTTCGCCCTTCGGGCTCAGGGCATACACGCGGTCCTCGAACACCTCGGCCTGCAGGCCCGCGAGCAGGTCCGGCTCGGCACCCTCGCGCTGCGAGGGCTCGAGCAGCTGTCGCAGCCAGATGATCTTCTGCTGGAAGCTCGCCTCGACCTTGCGCCCCTCCTTGTATTGCCAGTGCGCCGCGACGCCGAGTTCGGCATGGTCGTGCATCTCGCGCGTGCGGATCTGCACCTCGAGCGGCAGTTTGCCCGGCCCGACCACGGCGGTGTGCAGGGAGCGGTAGTTGTTGTCCTTGGGCGTGGCGATGTAGTCGTCGAACTCGCCGGGTATGTAGGGCCAGAGGCCGTGGACGCTGCCGAGCGCCGCATAGCATTCGGCGATCGTGTCGACCATGACGCGCACGGCGAGCACGTCCATCACCTGCTCGAACTTGAGCGACTTGCGCTGCATCTTGCGCCAGATGCTGTAGATGTGTTTCGGCCGCCCCGTGATCTCGCCGCGGATCGCGAGCGCATCGAGTTCGCGGCCCAGCTCGCGTTTCACGTCCTCGATGTAGCGTTCCCGGGCCGCGCGCTTGACCTTGAGCCAGCCCGCGATGCGCTTGTACTCCTCGGGCTGGCTGATGCGGAACGCCAGGTCCTCGAGCTCCCACTTGAGCTGCCAGATGCCGAGCCGGTTCGCGAGCGGGGCATAGATCTCACGCGTCTCCCAGGCCAGGTGCAGCCGGGCGGCGTCATCGAGCTCGCGCGCGCGCCGCATCCTGCGCAGCTGATCCGCGAGGCGCACGAGCACGAGCCGCGGGTCGGTAACGACCGCAAGCAGCATCCGGCGCAGCGTGTCCGCCTGTCCGCCCGACAGGCCGCTGCCCGTCGCCGGCAGGGCTCCCGCGCGAAATTCACCCAGCCGCCCCAGCTCCTCCGCGAGGACCGTAGCGGCCTCGCCCAACATCGCAACCGCGTCGGCGCGCGCGAGGTG
>JAJTCR010000479.1 GCA_021325695.1 Steroidobacteraceae bacterium
GACCGGCCGGTGAGCTATCCGGCGTTCCGCTTCGTCGCAGGTCGCCAGACCGTCGATGCCGTCGTGTTCCCGCTCGACGGCATTCGCCAGTCGCCATGCAGTCCGGTGGACGGCAAGCCCATGCGGAGGGCGACGAGGGCGGAAGTGGAAGCGATGCTGCGGGACGGTGGAGAGGAATAGTGACCAGTGACTAGTGACTAGTGGCTAGTGGCTAGTGATTGGTCGAAGCAAGCAGGCCGGCATTCGCCGGGCTTTCGTTCTGACCAGTCACTCGTCACTGATCCCTGGTCACTTCTGCCTCATGCCCGCTTGTCCACTTCCACGTAATCGCGCTGCTTCGGCCCCGTATAGAGCTGGCGCGGACGGCCGATCTTCATCGCCGGGTCGCCGTTCATTTCGAGCCAGTGCGCCACCCAGCCCGCGGTCCGCGCGATCGCGAACATCACCGTGAACATCGAGCGCGGGACGCCGAGGGCGCTGTAGATGACGCCGGAATAGAAGTCGACGTTCGGGTACAGCTTGCGCGCGATGAAGTACTCGTCCTTGAGCGCGATTTCCTCCAGTCGCAGCGCCAGTTCGAACAGGGGGTTGTCCGTCTGGCCGAGACGCGCGAGCAGCTTGTGGCACATCTCGCGGATGATCTTGGCGCGCGGGTCGAAGTTCTTGTACACGCGGTGGCCGAAGCCCATCAGGCGCGTGTTGCCGTCCTTGTCCTTCACGCGCCCCAGGAACTTCTGGATGTTGTCTACGGTGCCGATGTCCTCGAGCATCTCGAGCACCGCCTCGTTGGCCCCGCCGTGCGCCGGGCCCCAGAGCGCGGAAACGCAAATAGCCGCATAGGGGTTCGTGCCGGTGCTGCCCGCGAGCCGGACCGTTGACGTGCTCGCGTTCTGCTCGTGGTCCGCGTGCAGGATCAGCAGCAGCTCGAGCGCCTGCGCCGCGATCGGGTCGACGACGTAATCCTCGGCCGGCACCGCGAAGAACATGTGCAGCATGTTCGCGCAGTAGTCCATGTCGTTGCGCGGGTAGACGAACGGCTGGCCGAGCATGTGCTTGTACGCGGCTGCGGACACCGTCGGGATCTTGGCGAGGATCCGGTGCGCGAAGATCTCGCGATGGCGCGGGTTATCGTTGTCCATCGAGTCGTGGTAGAAGGCCGCCATCGACGAGACCACCGCCGAGACCATCGCCATCGGGTGCGCGTCGTAGTGGAACCCGTTGAAGAAACGCAGCAGCGTTTCGTTGATCATCGTGTGGTAGCGGATCGAGTGGTCGAACTGCTCCAGCTGGCCGGGTGTCGGCAGTTCGCCATTGATCAGCAGGTACGCCGTCTCGAGGAACGTGGACTTGGTCGCGATCTGTTCGATCGGATACCCGCGATAGAGCAGGACCCCCGCGTCACCGTCGATGTAGGTGATCTTGCTCTCGCAGGCCGCCGTCGCCATGAACCCGGGGTCGAACGTGAAGACCCCGTGGTCCCTGGTCAGGCTCGCGACACTGATGCAATCCGGCCCGAGGGACCCGCTGCGCGCTTCCAGCACGGATTTCTTGCCGGTCTCCGCGTTGACCAGCTCGTACTTCTTGCTGCTCATTAATCTGCAATCCCCATGCGACCGTCGCGCCCCGGCGGCCCGGGGTTGGCCAGTCAGGTTTGCACGGCAGCGCGCTCAGTTCAAGATCGGAATTACTCCACGACCTTGAGCTTCTGGCCGGCCACGGGCTGCTTGTCCGGATACAGATCGTTGAGCAGGCGCAGCCGCTCCGTCGGGTATTTCTTGATCGGCGAATTACGCGCCAGCGTCTCGATGGTCGTGCCGGGCTTGGCCTGCACGACGCGGATCTTGTCGGGCTCGGCCTGCGGAAACTCGTTGTCGCGCAATCGACGGAACGTATTCACGCTCGAGCTGAAGACGGGCTCGAAACTCGAGAGACCCGCGGCCTGCCGTGGTGCGCCTTTGAATACGAACGCCAGGTTGTTGTAGTACACGACCGCGACGCGGGCGGGCCCCTGGTTGCCCCACGGCAGGCCGGTGCTGCGCACGGTGGCCGTGTAGCCCTGCAATCCGTTCACGTCCAGCGGCGCCGACGAGACCGTGGCCGAGCCCTGCAGCAACCGGCCGAGGAATTCCTTCGGCGCCACGCCCTGCGGCGGCGCCTGGGCCGACACGACGATCATCGCGTCCTTGCTCTCCGGATACGCGACCACTTGCGCCGGCTGGTTCTCGACGACCCAGCCGGTCGGAAAGGCCAGCGTGAATCCGAGGTCGCCGTGATAGAAACGCGAGCCGCGGACGATGCCCTGCGCGCGGCTGTCCCCCATCGGCATGCCGTTGAGGCGCGCGAGGTACGCGTCGCGATTGTCCGCCCGGTCCTCGGTGTTCTCGACCTTCTTGGCCGCACGCACGACTTCCTTCAGGCGCGTGTCGTTGTCGGGGTGCGTGGAGAACACGCCGTGGTAGACGCGCGGCTGACGGTTCTCCTGTCGCGCCATCTGCACTTCGAGCATTTCCTGGTTCTTGAGCAGCCGCACGACGTCGATCATTTCCTCGGGCTCGAAGCCAACCCGGTTCAGGTACTCGGCGCCGAGCCGGTCGGCCTCGAGTTCCATGTCGCGTCCATAACCGCGGACGAGGGCCGTGCCGGCCGCGTTGGCCACGTTCGCGAGGTCGCCGCTGCCGGTGAGGATGCCCACGACCATGGCGCCGACGCCCGCGGCCGTGGCGCCGGTCTGCTGGCGGACCGAGTGACGCGCCGTGACGTGCCCGACTTCGTGACCGAGTACCGCGGCGAGTTCGGCCTCGGAGTTCAGGTACGCCATGATGCCGCGTGTGACGTAGACGTAGCCGCCCGGCAGCGCGAACGCGTTGACGTCGGCGCTGTCGAGCACCGTGAACGTGTACTGCAGGTTCGGCCGGTGACTCGTCGCT
>JAJTCR010000062.1 GCA_021325695.1 Steroidobacteraceae bacterium
TCACCGGGAACAGGCCTTCGGGATCCGCGCCCGAGCGCGTGAACTCGTCGGTGTGGCAGACGCCCGTCGCCTTGATCTCGACGAGCACCTCGCCCGCGCGCGGACCGTCGAGGTCCACGGTCTCGATCACGAGCGGCTGGCCGGCTTGGTGGCAAAGGGCGGCGCGGGTCTTCATGGCGGGCGAACTCCGGGCTGCGGCGGAAGCGCGGAGCCTAGCGCAAGGTCGCGGACGTTGCATTTGCAAGGCGTCACCTGCGGTTCCTTGCAACCTTCCGGCGCGGTCGCGCATCCCAAGGGCACCCACGATCGATGCCGAACACAGTCCGCCGGAGGCGCGCCATGAATTTTCCATCCCGTTGCATCCTGACCCTGGCTTACGCCTGGTCGGCCGTGGCGTTCGGGGCGAGCAGCTCCGGGGGCGACATCAGCCGCGTGATCGGCAGCGTGCGCGTCGAGGCCGGCCAGGCCGCGCGCGACGTCTCGACGGTGAACGGTTCAGTGACCGTCGGTGCGGCGGCGACGGCCGACGAGCTCGAAACCGTCAACGGCTCGGTCCGGATCGAGGAGCGTGCCGTGGTCGAGTCGGCCGAGACAGTCAACGGCGACGTGACCGTGGGCGAGGGCGCCGAGGTCCGGGAGGGCATCGAGACGGTCAATGGCGACGTCACGCTGCGCTCCGGGGTCCGGGTCGGCGGGTCGGTGTCGAACGTCAACGGGGACATGCTGCTCGAGAATGCGACCGTCGGGGGTGGCCTCGAGACCGTGAATGCCGACATTCGCCTGACGACGGGATCGCGTGTCGCGGGTGGGATTCACATCGAGAAGACCAACGGCAACGGGCGCTCCTGGTTCGGCAAGGACCAGCCCAACCCGCGCATCACGGTCGAACAGGGTGCGGTCGTCGAGGGCCCGCTGGTGTTCGAGCGCGAGGTCGACCTGTACCTGGCGCCGGGCGTCGAGGTGCCGGCCGTGCAAGGCGTCCAGCCGAAGCGCTTCACGCTCCAGTAACGGCCCAAGGGATCGGCCGCGTCGGCGGCGGCCGATCCTGCATTAGCCGTCCTCGCGCCTCACTTCGGCGACGCGAACAGGTAAAGCTGGCCGCCTTCGACGAGCGCGAGCGTCGCGTGGCGGTAGTGGGGCTGGTTCGTGCCGAGGAAGTACCTTCGGTTGACGTCGAACCAGCTGGCGCCGCGCACTGCCTCCGTCACCTCGATCACGCCGGAGTTCTCCTCGTCGCTGGTGAGGTAGCTCGAACCGCCGGTCAGGAACCGGGCCCGGTCCGATTCGAAGATCTGCGTGGCGGCGCCCGACGTCGGGTCAACGAGCCAGATCTTGCTCACGTACTCGGTGTTGCCGCCGTCCTCCTGCACCACCACGCGGCCGTCGCCGGCCACGGCGATGTTGTCGAAGCCGTCGGCGCGCAGGCCATCGGTGCCCGTGAGCGAAGCCGAATCGACCACGAGCTCGATCGTGCCGCCGGTGGGGTTCTCGAGCGAGTTGAAGGTCAGTCGGTACAGCCGCGCGGACTGCGGGGCGCCGTTCATCCCCGCGCCCGTGGTGACCCAGTAAAAGACGCGCGCGTTCTGCGTGTCCCAGGCGCCGTCCTCAGGGCGCGCGAACTCGGTGACGCCGCGGGCGACCGAGGCCGCCTGCAGCTCGAGTCCCGTGCCGGGGGCCACGTCGCTCACGTCGACCAGTTCGAACGTGCCCTCGACGGCGCCCTTGTTCTCCGTCGGCACCGGCGCGTTGCCGTAGTTGGCGCCGCCGTTGGTCACGCGAATGCCGTAGAGCTTGCCGCCGTGCAGGCCGGCCCGCTCGATAGGATTGCCCGTCGTCGATTTCTGCCCGACGTAGACGTACACCTGCCCCGCGAGGATGTCGTCCAGCGCGACCGTGATGGTCGTGTCGCCCGAGTTCGGGTTGGCCACGACGTTCTCGTAGGCGAGCTGGCCGAGGTCGGGCAGATGGTACGTGCGGCCGTGCTCAGGACCCCCGACGATCCAGGCGAAGGCGCGGCCGACGTCGTCGACCTCCTCGCCGTTGGTGAAGATCCGGCCATCGTAGCCGCGGCCGGTCGCCGAGTTGAAGTATGCGGAGCGCGGCGCGAAGTCGGCCGAGCACAGCCGGTCGAACGTCGCGCTGCCCGTCGCATCGGTCCATGCGCTGCCCGTGTGCAGGTACACCTGCGTGGCCAGGTCGCGTGCGGCCTGGACCTCGAGGGTGTCGAGCGCGAAGGTCCACTGCGAGACGAATGCGCCGCGGGTGCCGTGCGCACGCGCGACGCCCTGGTCGGCGCGCAACTCGTGGTTCATGAGCACGGTGAAGTAGTCTCCCGTGTCGACGACCTCGCCCGTGTCGGACAGCCGCCCGGCGAACGCGCCGAGACCGTCGGGCTTGCCGACCATCGCGTACGCGCTGCTCGGCGGCGTGTCACCGACCGTGATCAGCGGCACCACCTGCCAGCCGGTCGACGTCGACGTGATGTAGGCGCTCTGGGAGCTGGTCGTGTCCGTCGGCAAGTCCAGCGTCGGTGGGGGCGGGGGCGGCGGAGGGGGTGTGCCGCCGTCGTCGCCGCCATCACTGCCGCCGCCGCCGCAGGACGCGAGGCAGAGAGCCACGAAGACACCGAGAAGCCTGTGCCGCGCGTCCGTAGCGGCGAACCTGTATCGCATGATGGTCGACCTTTCCTTGGCTGGTATGAAAAATTTACCGTGCTGGCAACGTGCGCTCCGCTAGCTCAGTAGAGCGCCGCGGCCGCCCGAAGTTTCGTCGCGACGGCCTCGCGCAGCGAATCGGGCGCCAGCACCCGGACGTCCGGTCCGTAGCGGAGGATATCCATCACGAGTTCGGGCTCTTGCGCGTAGGGGAACCGGAGGAGATAGGTTCCGTCGAGTTGCATCTTGCCGTCCTGCGCTGGATGCCACACCTCGCGTGACACCCAGCGCGCGCGGTCCTCGCCGAACAGCAGCACCGCTTCCCGCGTCTCGCTGCCCGCGAAGATGCCGTAGCCGCTCGCGAGATGACGGTCGAGCGTCTCCTCGGCGACGTCCCTGGCGTCCTTGTCCGAGACCGTGGCCGACTCGATCGCGTCGACGCCGAACGTGCGCACCGCCTGCCGCTTGTGGCACCAGGCGTCGAGGTACCAGTTGTCGCGGTAATGCACGAGCCGTTGCGGCGACACCTCGCGCTCGGTCACCTCGCCGCTCTGGCGACGCTGATGCCGGATGCGCAGCCGGCGGCGCGACAGCAGCGCCGTGCTCAGCGCGCGAAAATGCGCGGGGTCCACGTGGCGCGCGCCCATCGCGAGGATGCGGATGCGCTGCGCGATGTCGTCGGCGCTGTGCTGGTCGGATTTCAGAAGGTCCTTGAGTCGTTTGCGCAACGGCGCGACGGCCTCGCTCAGCACGCCGGGCTGCAGGTCGGCCAGCAGCTTGTCCATCGTGAGCAGCGCCTGCATCTCCTCGGCCGTGAACCAGAGGCCGGGCAATTGCCAGAGCTCCTGGTCGGCGACGCCCATGTCGAAACGGTAGGCCTCCTCGTGCCGGTCGTAGACGATCGGCGCGCGCATGCGGTCGCGCAGGTACTCGAGGTCGCGCTTGAACGTGGCCTTGGACACCTCGAGCTCGTCGAGGAACTCCTGGGTGCGCACCACGCCGCGGTTCTGCAGCATGCCCTGGATCTTGTAGAAGCGTTCGGACCTGTCCATCCGGAGGAAATCCCGTGGTCGCTCGATGTCAGTGGGCGCGCGGCAGGCCGGCGCCGCTCGTGAGGTACACCGCGAACGTGCCGAGCCAGTGGCCGCCCTCGTAGTGCTCGCCGGTGACGGCGGGCAACGCGGCCGCCGCATGGGTCTGCGCCGCGGCCTCGAGCGCCGCGATCCTGCGATCGCGTGGCGGCAGTCCGCGCGCGATGCCCTGCAACATCCAGGCGCGGCTCAGGTTCAGGCCGTCGATGTGGGCAAGTTTCGGGTCGCTGCGGTCGGTGACCACGCCCGGCTCGATCCACCGCGCTTGCGGACCGTGGGGAATTCCGGGCAGGAATGCCCGTAACCACTGCGCGTACGCCGACGGCGCCAGGACGCGACGCATCAGGTCGGCTTCCGCGAGACACGGCGACAGGAAATCTTCCCCGGACGGCTCGTACGCGAGCGGGCAGTTGCGATCGTCGCCGTAATACGCGCGGGCGCGCTGTTCGATCAACGTGCGCATCGCCTCGTCGCCGGCCACGCGCGACCAGTCGTGCACGAGGCCGAAGGCGAACGCCGTCTGGCTGTGCTCACCGACACGGATCGCATAGTGCAGCTTCGGCAGCCACGTGCCGAGTCGCGCCGCCGCTTCGCGTTCGAGCGGCTGCAGGATCGCCACCCACTGCCGCGCCTGTGCATCGTCCCACTGGCGCAGCTCGGCCGCGAGCATCAGCAGCCAGGCAAGGCCGTACGGTCGCTCGAACGAGGCGCGGCCCGGTGTCTGCAGGTAGGCGACCTCGCCGGCGACGTTGTCCGGCGTCAGGCTGCGCGCGAGCGCCGCGCGCGCCTGGGCCGCGAACGGCGCCTGCGGGAACTGCCGCGCCAGTCGCACGAGCAACCAGTGACCGTGCACCGAGGAGTGCCAGTCGTAGCAGCCGTAGAACGCCGGCGTGAGCAGCCGTGGCGGACGCGCGTCGGCGTCGCTCGCGAGCGTGTGCGCGACCTTGTTCGGGTATTCGAGATGCACGCACCGCAGCGCGAGGTTCGCGAACCGTGCGGCCGCCGCGGCCTCGATCGCTGCCGCCGCCTGCGCGGGCACGCACGCCACGGCCGCGGCGAACAGCACGAGCGCGCGGCGGAACGTGACGAAACCGGATCTGGACATGGCGGCAGTGCGGGTCACGGGTTGCGGTCGGCCTCGAACAACGATTCCAGTTGCCGCGCCGACGCTTGAGTCGACGCGATCAGCTTCTCCTCGTCGTCCTTGACCGAGGCCTGCTGCAGCAGCATCTGCTCGTCGTGGGCGCGGAATCGTCGCACCTGGTCGGCCGCGATGTCACGTCGCGTGCCGAGCGCGACGAGCGTGGCCTCGGCGATTTCCAGACTCGTTCCGAACGTCTCGCGCCAGATTTCGGTCACGCCGAGCTCCATCAGCCGGAACGCGTGCTGCCGGTTGCGGGCCCGCACGAGCACGCGCAGGTGCGGGAAGTGCCGGCGCGCCAGGTCGGCCGCCCGCACGCTGGCCTCGACGTCGTCGATCGCTACGACCAGCACCGAGGCTTGTTCCGCGCCGGCCGCGCGCAGCATCTCGAGACGCGAGGCATCGCCGTAATGCAGGCGATTGCCGAACCGGCGCACGAAATCGACCTGGGCCGCGCTCGCCTCGAGCGCGGTGAACCGGATCTGTCGCGCCCGCAGCACACGCGCGATGATCTGGCCGACGCGGCCGAAGCCCGCGATGATCACGCGCGGCTCCTCGGGCTCGATGCGGTCGAACGCGCGTGGCGGCGTGGGCCGGGCAAAACGCCGGGTCACGCGGTCGGCGACGCCGATCGCCGGCGGTGCGAGGATCATCGACGCGGTCACGACCAGCACGAGCAGGTCCGATACCTCGGTGGGCAGCAAGCGGTCGCGAGCGGCGATGGCGAGCAGGACGAATGCGAATTCGCCGCCTCCGGCCAGCGACACGGCGATCCGGCTGGAGGTGGCCGCGTCGTGTCGCGTCACACGTGCGGCGATCCAGCCCGCGACGAACTTGAGCGTGAGGTAGCCGAGCGTCAGTCCCGCCACCTGCACCGGCCGTGCGACCAGCAGGCCGAGGTTGGCCGACATGCCGACCGCGATGAAGAACAGTCCGAGCAGCAGGCCCTTGAACGGTTCGATGTCCGCCTCGAGTTCGTGGCGGTACTCGCTGTCCGCGAGCAGCACCCCGGCGATGAATGCGCCGAGCGCCATCGACAGGCCGACCTGGTCGAACAGGAACGCCGTGCCGACGACCACGAGCAGCGCGGCCGCCGTGAACGCTTCCTGGGCGCGTGCGTACGCGACCAGGCGCAGCACTGGCCCGAGCACGAGGCGCCCCACCGCGATCGTCGCCACCAGCACGCCCACCGGAAGCGCGACCGACTGCCAGGACACTTCCTCGCGCGCGCTGCCCGCGAGCAGCGGCAGCACCAGCAGCGCCGGCATGATCGCGAGGTCCTGGAACAACAACACGGCAAAACTGGTGCGCCCGTGGCGCGTGTGGAGTTCGCTGCGCTCGGCCAGGACCTGCAGGATCAGCGCTGTGGACGAGAGCGACAACGCGAAACCGACGATGAGGGCGGTCGGCCACGACTGGCCGAGGCCGCGTGCCGCCAGCGCGAGCACGACGGTCGCGGCGAGCACCTGCGCGATGCCGGTGCCGAACACCGCGTGGCGCATGACCCACAGACGCTTCGGCTGCAGCTCGAGCCCGATCACGAACAGCAACAGCACGACGCCGAACTCGGATATGTGCAGCACGGTCTCGACGTCGGTGAACGCCCCGAGTCCCCACGGACCGATGACGAGACCGGCGGCGATGTAGCCGAGCACCGCGCTGAGCTTGAGCCGGCGGCACACCGGCACCGCGATGACCGTGGCCGCGAGCACGACCGCGACTTGGGAAACGAGGTTCACGGACCGGTCACCGCGCCGAACCGAAGAGCCGCGTTCCGTACGGGTCGAGCGTGATCGGCGCACGCGGATCGACGTCGTCACCCGTGATGCGGTCGACCGTGACCGAGGCGGCCACCGTCGTAGGGAGCGTGAACCCGACGATCGGCTCCCGGCCGAGGTTCGCGACGAACGTGACCGTCCGGCCCGTTGCCGTGCGCTGCCAGGCGATCACGTCGTCGCGTCCGGCGTCCACGAGCCGGAGGTCGCCATGGAGCAGCGCCGGCTCGGCCTGTCGCAGGCGGATCCACTGGCGGTAGTGCGCCAGCAGCGAACCCGGGTCGGCCGACTGCGTCGCGACGTTGCGCCGCTCGTGCCCGCGTTGCAGCGGCTCCCACGGCCGGGCGGCCTCCGTAAAACCGCCGTTTGGTCCCGCCGTCCACGGCATCGGGTTGCGAATCATCTCGTCCGGTTTGCTGCCGACCTGGCCGATTTCCTCGCCGTAGTAGAGGAACGGCACGCCG
>JAJTCR010000063.1 GCA_021325695.1 Steroidobacteraceae bacterium
GAAACAATACACTCTATACAAACACGACGATCATAACATCTCATCTTCGGTGCCGTCGAGATCGTCCGGCACGACGTCGCGGCCCGCGAACAGGTAGACGGCGCCGTCGCGCTCGAGCGACTCGTCGTCCGGGCACTCGACCGTAACCCGCCCGGTCAGGTCGGCAGTCCGGCTCGATTTCACGGCGCGCAACGCCGGGGTCAGGGTGAATTCGTCGTTCGCGTCGTCGAACACGAGCGATTGGCGCAGGTCGAGCGTCAGCGTGTACGCGTCGGAACTTCGTTCGTCGTCGGCCACGGCGAAATTGAGGTCGGCGTACTCACCGTCCTGCAGCGTCAGCGGGAATTCGACGCCTTCGGTGTCGACCACGGTCGCCTCGAAGTCTTCGTCGAACAGCAGGCGCACGCCGGTGTAGTCGCCCGGGTCGAGCGCCTCGTCGGTGAACATGCGCATCGGATCACCGTCGACGAAGTCGATCAGGTCGACCGGTTCGCCGTCCCTGAAATCGAGCGTCCTCGTTCCGCCGCCGGACAGCTCGAACTGCAGGCCGAGCAGGCTCACGCGCACCTCGGCGATTGCCGGATCCGCCGGCGGGTGCGTCGCGAGGTCGTTGGTGAACGTGCCTTCGCAACCGGCCAACAACGTGAGCCCGGCCACGAGGGTGGCCGCGGCGTTCAGCCTGTGGCGCGACGCGCACATGGATGCCGGAGCCTCCTTGAGCCCGGGGACGGGATTCGTCTTCGGCATCGTATCCGGCGGCTCGGAGGTCAGCCAGCCGGCCGGCGCCGACATCCGGCGCGGCGTCCCACCGGCGGGCCGGGCGCCACCGCAGGGTTTGCTACCATCGACCGACGCGCGTGCGTCATCAAGAAGCGTCGTCCACGACGAAGGAGCCCCGATGAAGTTCCTGGTGCTGTGGAAGTTCGAACTGGCCGGCTTGCGATCGGAGGTGATCCCGGCGATCGCACGGATGCCGCAATACGCGGAGCGCCTGTTGAAGGACCGCAAACTCGTGGCGCGGTACCACATCGTCGGTCGTCACGGCGGGGCGTGGATCTACGACGTCGTCTCGAACGAGGAACTCGAGCGACTGCTCGCGATGGCGCCGGTGTACAACTTCGCGCACTACGAGGTGCTGCCGCTGGCGGAGATGGAGGACCCGATGTTCGTGCTGCGGCCGTCCGGGGGGCAGGACTAGCACGGGGTTCGTCTTTAGCGCAGCACCTGCGGCTCGGCACCGAGGTCACTGCGCACGACGTGCAGCGCGTAGCGCGTGTCGTCGAGCGTGAAGCGCAGTTGCTGGCGCGGTGGATGGCTGGTCTTCAGCAACAGCCGCGACAGTTCCACGTCGCGTGCGTCGAACGTCGTCCGCAGCCAGTCGCCTTCGACCCGCTCGGGATCCTCGGCGAGTCCGGCCAGGATGCGCTGGATCGTGGCGAAGTGTGCCGGGTTGCGGTCGCGGAGTTGCTGGAGCGCCGCAGCGTCGCGCAGGTCCACGGTCGGGGGTGGGTCAGCCACGGCGCCGCCCGCGAGGGAGGTCATCGTGACCGCAGCGAACGTGAGGATCCAGCGACGCATCGACATCACCCGTTGTTTCGCCGGCCGGGGCCGGCCCGTCCCGCTTTTTTGACTGCAACCGCGACGCTGCGGTTCCGCGGCCGGGCGCGCGCAAAGCCGTTTCAAGTGAAGGCGACGTAGACGCGCTTGTTGTGGCGTCCCTTGTTCTCGACCTTGGTCACGACGAGGCGCCCGACCTCGCCGGTGGAGCGCACGTGCGTTCCGCCACACGGCTGCAGGTCGACCCCGGCAATCTCGAGCAGTCGGATGCGACCGGCGCCGCGCGGCGGTTGCACCGACAGCGTGCGCACCAGCTCCGGTTGGGCGTCGAGTTCCTCGTCGGTGATCCAGCGACAGCTCACGGGGCGGTCTGCCTCGACCAGGACCTGCAGCGCCTCGTTGACTCGCGCGGCGTCGATCTCGTCCTGCGTGTCGAAATCCAGCCGGCTGCGGTCGGCGGCGACCTGGCCGCCGGTGACGCCAAACCGCAGCACGGAACCGAGCAGGTGCAGGCCGGTGTGCATGCGCATGTGCAGATGACGGCGTGGCCAGTCGACGATGGCTTCGACCTCGTCGGCGGGCCCCGGCAGCGCCGAGCCGTCCGCCAGCCGGTGCAGGATGCGGCCGCCGTCGCCCTTGCGCGCATCGACGACCGTCCAGCGGCGACCGTCGTTCGCCTCGAGCACGCCGGTGTCGCCGGGCTGGCCGCCGCCGAGCGGGTAGAACACGGTCCGGTCCAGCACGACACCGTCGGGCGAGGCTTCCAGCACGCGCGCGGCGCAACGCTCGAGGTAAGCATCCTGTTGAAACAGCCATTCGGTCATGTCCGATCTCCCGATGGCCGCACGGTGCGCGCGTAGCGCATGCCGTCTGGATGGGTCGCGAGCAGCGCCAGGGTGTGTTGAAACCAGTGACGCCTGTCGCGCCACTCTTCCGCCGGCGCGATCGTCACGAGCGCCGCACGCTCGGCAAGGATGCGTTCGTTGGCCGGTGGATACAGGTGCTGTCGGGACCACGAAATCACCGCACGGTCCTTCGACGCGAAGGTGCCCGCGGTCGAGGCGAGCCCAGCCCAGGCCTGGATGCGCTCGATCGTCGCACGTGCGTCGGTCGCGAACTCCTCGTAGCGTACCTCCATGAACCGGGCGCCGAGTGTCTTCGACCAGCGTGACAATGCCTGCTGTCGCTTCGCCCAGACCCGGCTGAATTCCCATCCCGCAAACGCCTGTCCGCGTCGCTTGTGCCAGCTCACCGCGATCGCGCGCGGGTCGCGCACCAGGTTCAGCACGCGAAGGTCAGTTTCGTCGGTCAATCCCAGCGCCAGGGCCATCTCCGGCGCCTTCGACGCATCGACGAAGTCATTCACGCCGGTCACGCGCTGCAACGCGTCGAGCACCGCAGTCAGCTGCGTGATGAAGCCGGTGTGGCGGGCCGCCAGCGATCCGACCGCGTCGGTGGCGCCCCAGTCCCGCACATCGGCTGCGTCGCGGAAAAACGCCTTCATCGACCGCCGCATCTCGTGCACTCCGTCGGCCGGATTGGTGCCGAACGCCTCGGGGATCACGACGGAGTACACCGGGCAGCGACCCAGGCGATGACCGCAAGTGCACGGCGCATCGACGGACCACGCGCTCCACAGGTCACGAAGTTGTCCGAGGTTGAGGATGGACTTATGCTGCGACAACAGCAGCGAAAGCAGCGTGCTTCCCGTGCGTCCGGACCCCGAGATGGCGACGATTTTCCTGCGGGTCATGGGCTGCCGATGCGGTCAGGGTTCCTGACCGGCGACGCTACCGCTTTTGGAATCGTGCTGGCAACCGAGGTCCGTGTGACGTGACAGCAGACAGGGGCGGGGAAGACGCGCAGTACGTCTTTCTCATCTGTTCGGAGCGCTGTGGCTCCAACCTGATTGCCACGATCCTCGGCGCGCACTCGAAGGTCCACTCGCCGCCGCCGTATCACTTCGGCCGCGACGTGATCCTGAACCTGCACCTGCGCGACAGCCGCGCGGGCTGGGACGTCGTCCGCGGACAACTGCTCGAACGGGTCCGCGCGCTGAGTTCGGAGGCTGCGGCCATGACACTGGCCGCGTGGATGGACGAACATCCGCAGGCGCCTGCGGCGGAGTTCGCCCGTTTCGTCTACGCCGGGCTCGAGCGAAAGCCCGGCGCGACGACCGTCTTCGTGAAGGAAAACAACCTGCATCGGTTGCTGTTCTTCGTGCTGCACTGCTTTCCCGCCGCGAAGTTCGTCTTCCAGGTGCGCGATCCGCGGGACTACCTGCTGTCGGCGGAGGCGCGGCGCGGTTTCTGGGCCGGCAACAAGTTCGGTTCGTTGCGTCATGCGCTCGAGGTCTGGCGCGCCGACCAGCTCGGCGGTTTGCAGGCATTCGGCTTGCTCGGGCCCGACCGCGTCTACTTCCAGCGCTATGAAGACCTGGTCAGTCGTCCACGCGAGGTGCTGGCGCCGCTCTGCAGGTTCCTCGGACTGCCGTTCGAGGAGTCCATGCTCGACTTTTACGCCTCGGACCATGCGGCCCGGCGCGGCGCCAGCGACGCGGCACGGGCCAACGTCGCCCGGCCGCTCATGAGTTCCAACTTCGGCAAGTATCGAGCGCAGCTGCCGCGCAGGAAGATTCGCGTGGTGGAGGCCTGGCTCGGCGATCTCATGGATCGCCTTGGCTACGAGCGTGACCACGTACGGCGCGGTGACGTGAGCAAGCTGCGCGCAGTGTGGCCGCAATGGACGGAGCCGTTTGAGCGCCTGCTGAACCGGGAGACCGGGCCGTTCTACCTGTCGGGCCAGAAGCGCCTGCTGCGCCGGTTGCGAAACGTGGCGGCACCGCTGACGCCGCCCTACGACGCGTCGACCAGGGGACCCTGAGCGTGTCCAGCGTGTGGAGCATCGCCCGCCGGATCGCCGACCGGGCGACGGCGCAGCCATCGCGGCCGGCGTTGACCGTCGACGATTCGACGTTCAGTTACGCGGAACTCTGGGAACTCGCGTCGCACCTGGCCGGGCAATTGCCCGAAGCGACGTTGCACGGGCCCGCGCCGGTCACCGCGGTGATGGCGCACCGGCACCTGTCGTCGTACACGGCGATCCTCGCGTGCCTCGTTCGTGGCCACACGTGGGTGCCGATCAACGTCCAGCATCCGGAGCGGCGCAACCTGGCGGCGCTGCGCAAGTCGGGGGCGCGACGGATCCTGTTCGGACCGCGCGCCGCCGACGCGCTGGACCGCATGCGTGCGATTGCGCCAGGGCTCGAACTCGAACTCGTCGCGGCTCCGGACCGGAAGGGCGAGGCACCACGCGGTGGAGCGACCGCGGCGACGTCGTCCGGCGTCCCGGCCTCGCGTCGCGCCTACATCCTGTTCACGTCCGGCAGCACCGGGGAACCGAAGGGCGTGCCGATCACGCACGGCGCGCTGACGGGTTATCTCGAGGTGGCGTCGCGGCTGATGCCGACGGGCCCGGACGACCGGTACTCCCAGACGTTCGAGCTGACCTTCGACCTCTCCATCCATGACCTGCTGATGTGCTGGACCGCCGGCGCGCACCTGGTCGTGCCGACGCGCGCCGAATTGGCCAGACCGGCGGACTACGTGCGCCGGCACGCCATCACGCGCTGGTTTTCGGTGCCGTCGCTCGCCTATCAGATGCGACTGCAGAGCGAACTCGCGCCGGGCGCATTGCCGAGCCTGAGGACGTCGCTGTTCTGCGGCGAAGCGCTGCCGACACGGCTCGCGGACGAATGGGCGCTCGCGGCGCCGAACAGTGCAGTCGAGAACTGGTACGGCCCGACCGAGGCCACGATCGCCTGTGCGCGATACGTGCTGCCGCGGCCCGCGCCGGGCGTGACCCCGTCGCACGACATCGCGCCGATTGGCGCGGCGTTCGAAGGCATGTCCCTGTCGATCCACGCAGAGGACCTGGCGCCGGTGCCCGACGGCACGCCCGGGGAGTTGCTGCTGCGGGGCCGCCAGTTGTCGGAAGGATATCTAGATGACCCCGAGCGCAACGCCCGCGCCTTCGTGCGCCTGCCTGGCGCGGGCGAGTTCGCGTATCGCACCGGCGATCGGGTGGTGCGCGAGCCGGGCGGCCCGGTGCGTTTCCTCGGGCGGTTCGACCACCAGGTCAAGGTGCGTGGCTTTCGCGTGGAGCTGAACGAGATCGAGAGCGTCCTGCGTGAGGCCGCGGGCGGAGTGAATGCAATCGCGCTGTCCTGGCCACCGGACGAACCGTCGGGGCGCTTCGTCGTCGCGGCCCTCGAGACGGTCGGCATCGACGAGGCGGGCCTGCGCGAGGCGGCGGCACGGGCGCTCCCCGACTACATGGTGCCGGCACACCTGGTGTGCCTGCCCGCGTTCCCGGTCAACTCCAGTGGCAAGCTCGACCGGAAGGAGGTCGTCCGACGGGTCGAGGCCGTGCTGCACGATGCCGACGGACAGGTGGATCTCTCCGGGCTGTCGCCACCCGCCCGTCGACTGATGGACGCCGTACTCACGGTGTCGCCGACCCTGTCACCAGCCCGCGTGATCAAGGCCGACACGCTGATGGCGGCCGGCATGGATTCGCTCAGCTTCATCAGTCTCACAGCGGAGATCGAGCGCCTCTACGGCCGAACGCTCGACCAGGACGAGGTCGTCAGGCTGTCGCTGATGTCGTTCGACGACATCGCCATGCACCTCGAACGCCGACGCGACTCCAGGCGCGGCCTGGGTCGATGGTTCGAGCGGTTGCTGGGCCGTCGGTCGAGCGTGGAGGGCCGCCTGAATCGCCGGACCAACCGGGTGCTGCAGTTCATCAAGCGGTTCCCGGCCGTGCTGGACCGCACGCGGAAGCCGCTCGTGCTCGGCGTCGGGTCTTCCGGCATGTTCCGCGCGTTGGCGCCGGGCGACTTCGCCGCCGAAGCGCGGCGGCTGGGCCGCGACGTCGAGTGCCTCAACGTCGGCATGGCCGCGATCAGCGTCGGGGGCATCGCGCGCCTCGCGAAATGGATCGCGGCCACCTGCGACCGTGCGGGTGTGCGTGCTGCGGTCGTGCTGTACGAACTGGACCCCGCGCAGGTGAGCGTCCTGCCGGGGCGTGGCGATGCGCAACTGCCGGACGTGTTTTTCAACGGCGAACTCGAACCGTTCCCCGACGGCCGATTCACGCCCGACTTCGAATGGTCGGCAGAAGACCGCGGCGCGTGGGTGCACGACCTGCCTGCGACGACGATCAAGCGGCGGGCCAACTGGGAAAAGGAGCGTGACACCGAAGTCGCGCGCATCTACGCCGGCGACGTGCCGTTCGTATCGGGCGCCCTCGAGGCGTGGCTCGGCGGCCTGCACGCCCTGCAATCCGTGAGCGAGCGCGTGATGGTGTTCATCCACCCGGCCAACGCAGCGATGATGAGCGAGCTGCCGGCGCGGTTCCGCGGCGAGCGTTTCGAGGCCGTCCTGCGGCGGATCTCGGCGATGGACGGGGT
>JAJTCR010000064.1 GCA_021325695.1 Steroidobacteraceae bacterium
GTATTGCCAACGCGCCTGCGTGCGCAGCGCCTCGGGCATCGCGCCGATCGCCGCCGCCGCGCGCGTCCAGTCGCGCGCCCACAGCGCGGCGCGGACGTGCCATTCGTGGGCCCGGTCGTCGAAATCGTCGGGATGCACCTGGGCGAAGAAATCGAGCGCCCCGGGCATCCTGCTCCAAGACAGCGCAAGCGCCACCGCGAGCGCGTGCGGGCTCGCTCGACGCGCGTCGAGTTTGCGACTCGCAACGAGCGCCGGCAGTTTCGCCGCCGCCGCTGCCGCATCCGCGCGCGCGAAGCGCGTCCAGCCTTCCGCGAGCGCATCGTCGTCGACCGGCCGGCCGGGATCCGCGATCAAGGCGGTGATTTCGCGCGACGGTTGTTCGATCAGGGCCGCCCACTGCAACAACGGCTCCGCACGCTGCGCGGGCAGCGAGCGGGCCAGATCGCGCGCGAGGATCGGGTCGCCGGCTCCGAGCGCCAGGCGTGCCCGGCGCACGGTGAGGTCGACACCGGGCCCGCCGCGGGAGCGCCACCACTCGAGTGGGACGTCGCACGCGTCGGGCAGAGTGCGGGGCGTGAGCCAGGCTTCGGTCAGGTCGTCGACGAGTCCCGCCGTCCGTCCCGTCGCGACGCGTCCGGCGAGCGCGTGACATTGCAGCGCCGGCTGCGCGTCACGACCCGGATCGAAATGCTCCAGGTACGTGGCCCAGGCCCGGCGCTCGGCCAGGCTGTCGAGCCAGGTCGTCCGCAGTGGCGCGGTGACAGGGGCGTTGCCGTGTTCACGCAGGAACGCGATCACGGCGTGGTCCACTGGCAGCAAGGCATCGACGGTTCCGACGGCCGCCGGCGTGGCCAGCTCGAGCTGGCGGCGCAGCCGCGCGGCCTGCAGGTAGGGATAAAGCGCGTAGCGGCGCAGGTCCGCTTCGTCGGCCGGCGCCGCGGCCGTCGGTGCCACGCTGACCGCAGCCATCGCGTCCATGAACGACTGGCGCAGTGCTGCATCCTTGCGTGCCGCGTCGTCGTCCGCCGCAGCGTCCACGGTCGACCACAGCAGTCCCGCCGTCAGACTCGCTGCCCAGATCCAGGACTTGACCACCATGCGGGGCAGTCTAGGTCGGGTCGTCACTTACCGCAGTGCAAGAAGTTTTGCCACATGGCGCGGATCGTTACTGTCATACAAGAAACTTGACTCACGGTAAACGTGAATATACAAAGGGTCGCACTTCGGTCGCAGGTGACGCGCTCCTTTGCGATGCGCATGCGCACCCGGGGCCGGCACGAGCCGCAGATTCCAACTCGGGGGACTTAGATGAACACTGCCTTCGGTAGTTCGACCGCCTTGCGCACCGCCGTCCTGCTCACCTTGTCGGGTAGCGCGCAGCTCGCCCTCGCCCAGGAAGCGGGCACGCTGGCGCTCGAGGAAGTCATCGTCACGGCGACGAAGCAGGCGGTGGCCCTCGAGGACACCCCGGCGGCGATCTCGGCCGTCACGGCCGACGCGATGGGCCCGGGCGGCATCCAGGAAATCCGCGACCTGGCCGTGTCCGTGCCGAACCTGTCGGTCGGCGACCAGTTCGGCGTGAATCGCACGTTCATCCGCGGCATCGGCATGACCAGCATCGACCTCGGCGCGGACGGCGCCGTGGCGTTCCTGCAGGACGGCTCGATGATTCCGCGACCGTCGGCGCAGCTCGCGGGCTTCTACGACCTCGAGCAGGTCGAAGTCCTGCGCGGCCCGCAAGGCACGCTCTACGGCCGCGGCGCCACCGCGGGCGTGGTCAACATGGTCACGAAAAAGCCGACCGAGGAACTCGACGGCTACCTCAACTACACGCTCGGCAACTACGCGACCACGACGGTCGAGGGCGCGGTCGGCGGTCCGCTCTCCGGCAGTGGCGTGCTCATGGGACGACTGTCGGGCCGCTTCGACAAACGCGAAGGCTACGGCTCGAATCTTTTCACCGGGACCGACGTCGACGACCGTGACGCGCAGGCGTATCGCGCGAGCCTGCGGGTCCGGCCCAGCGAAACCCTGGACATCAACCTCGTCGGCGACTACTTCAAGGAAAGCGACTACAACTACGCCTTCCATTACTTCGGCACGACGGTGGTGCCGGAGGACGGGCTCGCGCACAACCTGCTCGGCGGCCAGACGATCTTCGATTACTACGCCGAACGGGACCGCAAAGCCGACCTGCGCAACATCGTCTCGGACATCGATCCCACGAACGACCGCGAGGGCAAGTCCGTCACCGGAATCGTCGACTGGGAGTTCGGCGACGGCTGGAGCCTGAAGTCGGTCACGGCCTGGCGCGACTTCGACCGCTACCTGGTCGACGACCTCGACAGCTCCGACATCAACATGTACGGGCGCAACAACTACGTCGAGACGAGCGAGTCCTGGAGCCAGGACTTCACCCTTGCAGGCGAGGGCGCCGGCATCGAGTGGCTCGCCGGCGCGAACTACTTCAAGGAGGACCTGCACGGCGAGGTGCAGGTGCCGACGATCAACCTCGGCCTCGTGTTCGGGCTTCCGGCCGACACGTTCGACGACGGCTTCTACTGGCAGAACGGCGACGTCGACATCGAGGCGTACGGCGTGTTCGTGCAGGGCAAGTACGCGTTCACGGACGCGCTCGCCCTCACGCTCGGCGCCCGCTACAACTACGAGGAACGGCAGGGCTCCGGTTACTTCCGCTTCGACGCGCTCGGCGTGCTCGTGCCCACCGACCAGCGCAAGGACTGGGACAAGGTGACGCCCAAGGTGCTGCTCGAGTACCAGACGGCGAACGACAGCCTGCTCTACGCGCAGTTCACGCAGGGTTTCAAGTCCGGCGTGATCAACGTGGGCAGCCTCAACGAGGTGATCGACCCGGAATTCGTCGACGCGTACGAGATCGGCTACAAGACCGCGTTCGCCGACGGGCGTGTCTCGCTGCGCACGGCCGCGTTCTATTACGACTACACCGACCTGCAGGTCGGCTTCGTCAACGAGCAGAGCGTGGTGCAGACCGTCAACGCGGCCTCGGCCGAAAACACGGGCGTCGAGCTCGAACTGACGGCGCGCGCGACCGAGAACCTGTCCGTCGACTTCTCGGCCACGTGGCTCAACGCCGAGTACACCGAGTTCGTCACCGGCGACTACCGCCAGAACTTCGCGCAAGTGGACCTCTCGGGCAACAAGCTGCAGAACGCGCCCGAGTACACGCTGCGTCTTGCACTCGACTACCGGCAGCCCGTCGGCGTGGCCGGCGCGCTGTTCGGCCGGCTCGAGGGCTCGTACCAGGACGACGTCTACTTCACGGAGTTCAACAACGCCGACGCGTTCCAGGAAGCCTACGGCCTGTTGAACGTCGCGGCGGGGTACGAAGGGAACGACGGCCGCTGGTCCGTCACGGGCTGGGTGCGCAACGCGACGGACGAATTCGTGATCAGCAACAACATCATCACGGCGCCGCTCTACGGCAGTGTCCGCGTGGGTTCGCTGCTGCCACCGCGCACGTACGGCCTGACGCTGGCCTACAACTTCTGAGCGCCGCGGACATGGAAGTCCTGCGAGTCGGCGACGTTCGCGTCCACCACGTCGAGGAGTGGCAGGGAAACTTCCCGATGCCGCCCTCGGCGTTCTTCCAGGGTTACGACGAGGCGACCTTCCGGGCGATCGTTCCGGACCTGACGCCGGCGTACTACCGCGACGACGCCGACTGTCTCTACGCGTTCCTGCAGAGCTGGGTGCTGCAGGTCGACGGCCTCACGGTGCTGTACGACACCGGCGCGGGCAATGCGAAGGAGCGGCCGGGCATCCCGCTGTTCGGCGGACTCGAAACGCCATTCCTCGACCGGCTCGCGGCCGCCGGGTTCGGACCCCGGGACATCGACGTCGTCGTCTGCTCGCACCTGCACATCGACCACGTCGGCTGGAACACGCACCTGCACGAGGGTCGCTGGCTGCCGACCTTTCCCAACGCGCGGTACCTGTTCTCGGCGATCGAGCGCGACTACTGGGACCCTCGTGGGCCCGGACCGCGCCCGACGCCGGGCGGCGCCCACGTCAACACGAACGTGTTCGAGGACAGCGTGCAGCCCCTGCTGGACGCCGGCGTGGCCACGCTCGTGGACGGTGGACACCGCGTTTCCGAGAGCATTACGCTGGAGCTCGGGCCGGGGCACACGCCCGGACACCTGATCATGGACGTGCGTTCACGCGGCGAGAGTGCACTGTTCGTCGGGGACATCCTGCATCACCCGGTGCAGGTGCACCGTCCGGACTGGAACAGCCCGTTCTGCGAGGATCAGGAGCAGGCCCGTCGCACGCGCCGCCGCGTCCTCGAGCTCGCGGCCGAGCGCGAGGCGCTGCTCGTGCCGGCGCACTTCGGCGGCGAACACTGCTGTCGCGTCCGGCGCGACGCCGACACATTCGTGCCGATCTTCCAGGGAGGACACGCATGAGCGCGCAACTGAAGCCCGGCCCCGGCTGGCAGTTCGACCCAGGCGATCCCGACCTGATCCGCAACCCCTACCCGTACTACGCACACCTGCGCGAACAGCCGGGCCTGCACAAGGCGACCGCCGAATACTTCGTCGCCTCGCGCTACGCCGAAGTGCGCGACGTGATCACGAACCACGCCGCGTTCGGCCAGGGCAACTTCGTCCGCAACATCCAGCTGTACTACGGTCCGGGTTTCGACCCGATGACGCACTCGTCGTACCGCTGGCTCTCGGAAGTGTTCGTGATGCAGGACCCGCCGGCGCACACGCGGCTGCGCAAGCTCGTGTCGTTCGCGCTGACGCCGAAGCGCGTGGCTGCCATGCAGCCGCGCATCCAGCAGATCGTGGACGGGCTGATCGACGGGATGGTGAAGCGTGGAGAGTGCGAGCTGCTCTGGGATTTCGCGTACCAGCTGCCGACGCTCGTCATGTGCGACATGCTGGGACTCGAGGGTGACGAACGCTCGCCGGAAAGTCTCGCCAAGCTCACCCGGGCCGTGGCCGAGTCGTTCATCGTCTTCGAGACGCGCGCGCTGCCGGCCGACCTGCTCGCGCAGGCCGACGCGCAGATGGACTACCTCAACGAGTTCTTCGGCCGCATCTACGACCGCAAGCAGGCGAATCCCGGCGACGACCTGTCGAGCGCACTCGTCCAGGCGACCGACGAGGACGGTTCGGCGCTGTCGAAGGCCGAGGTCGCGAACGTCATCGTCGCAATGTTCGGCGCCGGCTTCGAAACGACCGCGCACCTGATCGGCAACGGCGTCTGGGCCATGCAGCGGGAGCCGGGGCAGTGGGCCACGCTCGTCGCCAACCCGGACGAGGTCGCGCCGCGCGCGGTAGAGGAGTGCCTGCGGTACGAGTCCTCGCTGCAGGGCACGTACCGCACCGCGCTCAGGCCTGCGACGGTCGGAGCGTTCGAGGTGAAACCGGGCGAGCGTGTGCTGTGCCTGCTCGGTTCCGCGAACCGCGACCCGTCGGTCTTCGAACGGGCCGACGTCATGGACGTGACACGCAAGGACTCGAGGATGCTGTCGTTCGGCGGCGGCATCCACCACTGCATCGGACAGCAGCTCGCACGACTGGAGGGCCGCGTCGCGTTCGCCACGCTCGCGAAGCGGCTGCCGCAATTGCGCGTGACGACGCCGGAACCTGCCTGGCGCCACGGCTTCCTGTTCCGCGGCCTGACGGAACTGCGCTGCGCGACCTGAACCTCGCGTCGCCCCGTCACTTGCGGGCGAGGAACGCGCGGATCCGGGTGCGGAAGCCGTCCGCGCCGCTCAGCAACGCCTGCTGCCGGTCTTCGTTCGCGATCGCGGCCTCGAGACTCGGGGCATCGATCCCCACCTGCAGCCCCTGCTTGGTGAGTGCCAGGCCGAGCGGATCGGCCTGCAGCAGCGAGTCGGCGACGGTCTCGCCGACGCTCGCCAATTCCGCGGCCGCAACCACTCCGGAGACGAAGCCGAGCCTGGCAGCGCGGTCCGCGTCGAGGAACGCGCCGGTCATGAGCAGTTCCGTGGCGACCGAGGTGCCGACGGCTCGCGGCAGCAGGTAACTCATGCCGACGTCGCACCCGGTCAGGCCGACCTTGATGAACGCCGCGTTCATGCGCGCGTCGGCAGTGCAGTAGCGGATGTCGGAGGCGAGTGCGAGCGCGAAGCCGCCGCCCGACGCCGAACCCTGCACGAGGCAGACGATCGGCTGCGGGCAGCGGCGCATCGAGATGATCAGCCGGCCCAGGCGTTGCTGGAAGTGCATCCGTGCCGCGGCGTCGAGGTCCTCGATCAGTCCGGACATTTCCTTGAGGTCGAGCCCCGCGCAGAACGCGCGGCCGTTCGCCCGCAGCACGATCACGCGCGTGTCCGTGTCCGTCACGCGCTCGGCAAAGTACTCGGCGAGCTCGGTGATCATGCGCGCGTTCATCGCGTTGAGCGCGTCCGGCCGGTCGAGCGTGAGCCAGTCGACCGCGCCGCGCTTCTCGACGCGAATCGTTTCCCCGGACATGTCGCTGCTCATGGTGAGGCTTCCCGGTCAGAGCCGCGCCAGCACGCCGCCGTCGAGCGGAATCACGTTGCCGGTCATGTACGCGCTCGCGCGCGAGCCGAGGTATATCGCGAGCGCACCGATGTCCTCGGGGCTCCCGATCCGCCCGAGCGGGATGATCTTGCGCATCTCGTCGAGGCGCTCCTCGTTGCTGACGATGAAGTGCGTCATCTTCGACGGGAAGAACCCCGGCGCGATCGCATTGACCAGGATCCGCCGCGAAGCCAGCTCGGCGGCCAGCACCTTGGTGAGCTGGTGGATCGCGGCCTTGCTGGCCGCATACGACCAGGCGCGCAGCACCTGGCTCGTCACGCCGTAGACGGAGCCCACGTTGATCACGTGCGCCGGGTCCTGGTCGGTGGCCGCCGCCTGCAGCTTGTCGAGCATTGCCTGCACGAGCACGAACGGCGCCTTGACGTTCACGCCCATGACCGAATCCCAGGCGTCGGCCGGGAATTTTTCGATCGACGCGCCCCAGGTGATGCCGG
>JAJTCR010000065.1 GCA_021325695.1 Steroidobacteraceae bacterium
CACGACGACAACGTTCGGACCACCCAAGGCTGACGCCATGTCCGTCTACGTCGATTCGAACGGGCGCCTGCACCACGACCAGGAACGCAGCCTTGCGGTCATGTGCCCGCACTGCCAGGTCTACACGCACATCACCGCGGTCTCCGTCCCGCAGTTTCCGGAACTGGTCGCGAGCCGGCCAAACCACGTCGGCGTCGTCTATCGCTGCGACTCCTGCAGCGCACCGATTTTCCTCAAATTCGCCGTCAAGATGTACGCGGCCAACCGGGTCGAGCTCGCCAGCAACTTCGTCGAGCTCGAACGTGCGAAGGAGAAGTTCAACTTCACCTACCTGCCCGAGGACGTCGAACGACTGTTCCGCGAGGCGCTCGGTTGCTACACGGCGGGCTTCTTCAATGCATTCCCGTCGATGTGCCGGCGCACGGCCCAGGCGGTGTTCCAGGACCTCGGTGAGAACGGCCGCCTGCGACTCGTCGAGCAGGTCCGCGAAGCGCGCGAACTGGCCGAGATCGACGACGACACTTTCGCGGTCGTGAAGAAGGTGCTCTTCGGCGCCGACACGGACCCGGCCCCGCAACTGCCCGAACTGACCGCGAGCGAAGCTGGCGTGCTGCTCGAACTGGTCAAGGACATGCTGTACGAAACCTACGTCCGCAAGGGCAAGCTGCAGCAGGCGATGATGGTGCGACGTTTCTTCGCCGAGGAAACGCTCGACAAGATCACGCCGATCGGAAGAGTGTCTGGTGTCTAGTGTTCGGCCGGAAGAAGGCCGGCGATGCCGGCCTTTTCGTTTCCTACTAACCACTAGCCACTGGCCACTTCCTTCAATCCACCCACACCCGTGCGTTGCGGAACAGGCGCGTCCAGCCGCCGTCCTCGCCCCAGTCCTCCGGATGCCAGGAGTTCTGGACGGTGCGATAGACCCGCTCCGGGTGTGGCATCAGGATGGTCGCGCGCCCGTCGCCCGTCGTGAGGCCGGTAATCCCATACGGTGAACCGTTCGGGTTCGACGGGTACGTGGTGGCCACCCGTCCGTGGTTGTCGACCCAGCGCAAGCTCACCAGTCCGCCCTCCGCGCACTGGCGCGCGGCGGCCTCGTCGGCGAACTCCGCGCGACCTTCGCCGTGCGCGACCGCGATCGGCAGCACCGAGCCTTCCATCGAACGGAAGAAGATCGACGGCGTCGGCAGCACTTCCACGAGCGCGACGCGACCTTCGAACTGCTCCGAACGGTTGCGCACGAACCGCGGCCAATGCGCGGCGCCCGGAATCAGCGTCTTCAGCGCCGACATCATCTGGCAGCCGTTGCAGATGCCGAGCGTGAAACTGTCGGGCCGCGCGAAGAACTGCGCGAACTGCTCGCGCAATTCCACGTTGAACAGGATCGACTTGGCCCAACCCTCGCCCGCACCGAGCACGTCGCCATAGGAGAAGCCGCCGCAGGCGACCAGTCCCTTGAAGCGATCGAGCGAGATGCGCCCGGCGATCAGGTCCGTCATGTGCACGTCGGCGGGACTGAAGCCGGCGCGATCGAAGACCGCCGCCATCTCCACCTGGCTGTTCACGCCCTGTTCGCGCAGGATCGCGACCTCCGGTCGGATGCCGCGCGACACGTACGGCGCGGCCACGTTCTCCGAGGGGTCGTACGTCAGGTGCGCGAACAGCCCGGGATCCTTCGGATCGACGGCACGCTCGTGTTCTTCCTGCGCGCACGCCGGGTTGTCGCGCAGCGACTGCATGCGGAAACTCGTTTCGGACCACGCCGTGCGCAACTCCGTGCGCGTGGTTTCCAGCACCGAGTGGCCGGCCGCATCCGCGATGCACACGCGGTCCATCGCCTCGACCGCGCCGAGGTCGTGAACGGACGGTCCCAGCCCCACCGCCGCGAAGGCGGCGCGCACCTCGTCGATGCGCGCGGTCTGCACCTGCACCACGGCGCCGAGCTCCTCGGTGAACAGTTCTGCGACCGCAGCCTCGCGCGTGGCCGACGTGAGCCGCACGTCGAGCCCGCAGTGACCGGCGAAGGCCATCTCGGCAAGCGTCGCGAGCAAGCCGCCGTCGGAGCGATCGTGATACGCCAGCAGCAACCCGGCGCGACGCAGCCGAACGATCGCCTCGACGAAGCTGCGCAGTCGCTGTGGATCGTCGCAGTCGGGTGCGCCGGAGCCCAGGCGACCGAATACCTGCGCGAGGCACGAGCCGCCCAGTCGGTTGCGCCCCCCGCCGAGGTCGACCAGCAGCAAGCGGGTAGCGCCGCGGTCGAGCCGCAGCTGCGGCGTGAGCGTGCGGCGGACGTCCTCGACCGGCGCGAAGGCGGAGATGATCAGCGACACCGGGGCCACGACCCGCTTCGTCTCACCGTCGGCGGACCACACGGTCCTCATCGAGAGCGAATCCTTGCCGACCGGGATCGCAATGCCGAGCGCCGGGCAGAATTCCTCGCCGACCGCGCGCACGGTGTCGTGCAGGTCGGCGTCCTCGCCCGGCTCGCCGCAAGCGGCCATCCAGTTCGCGGACAGCCGGACGTCCTCGATGCGTCGAACGTCCGCAGCGACGATGTTCGTGACGGCCTCGGCCACCGCCATGCGACCCGAGGCCTCGGCGTCGAGCAGCGCGAGTGGCGTGCGCTCGCCGATCGCCATTGCCTCGCCGTGCGTCGAGAAATAATCGGTGCAGGTGACCGCGACGTCGCTGACCGGCACCTGCCAGGGACCCACGAGCGGATCGCGGCTGATCATGCCGCCCACGGAGCGATCGCCGATCGTGACCAGGAAGGTCTTGTCGGCGACGGTCGGCAACCGCAGCACGCGCAGCGCCGCTTCGCGCACGTCGCCGACGTCCCGGGCGGTAAAGTCGTCCGTTGCGTGCGGCAGGCGCTTCACGTCGCGCGTCATGCGCGGCGGCTTGCCGAGCAGCGTGTCGAGCGGCATGTCGACCGGCACGTTGCCGAACCGTGGATCGACGACGTGCAGTTGGCCGTCGTCAGTCACCTCGCCGACCACCGCGAACGGGCACCGTTCGCGGTCGCACAGTGCGCCGAACGCCGCGAGTTGTTCCGCCGCGATCACGAGCACGTAGCGCTCCTGCGACTCGTTGCACCAGAGTTCGAGCGGCGACATGCCGGGCTCGTCGCTCGGTATCTTGCGCAGGTCGATGCGGCCGCCCGTGTTGCCGCCGTGATGCACCGACTCGGGGATCGCGTTGGACAGGCCGCCTGCGCCGACGTCGTGGATCAGCAGGATCGGGTTGTCCTCGCCCATCGCCCAGCAGGCATCGATGACTTCCTGTGCGCGACGTTGCATCTCGGGATTGCCGCGCTGCACCGAGGCGAAATCGAGGTCGGCCGAACTCGAGCCCGCCCCCATCGACGACGCCGCCCCGCCACCCAGTCCAATCAGCATCGAGGGGCCGCCCAGCACCACGATCTTGGCGCCCGCAACGACCGGGGCCTTTTCGACGTGCTGTCGACGCACGTTGCCGAGCCCGCCCGCGATCATGATCGGCTTGTGGTAACCGCGCAGCGGCGAGCGACCCTCGGACTCGACGTTCTGCTCGAACGTCCGGAAATAGCCGTAGATGTTCGGCCGGCCGAACTCGTTGTTGAAGGCGGCCGCGCCGATCGGACCTTCGAGCATGATCTGCAGCGCCGGGACGATGCGGTCCGGCTTGCCGAAGTCCTGTTCCCACGGCTGCACGTGGCCCGGAATGCGCAGGTTGGAGACCGAGAAGCCGACGAGGCCCGCCTTCGGCTTCGCGCCGCGCCCGGTCGCCCCCTCGTCGCGGATTTCGCCGCCGGAGCCGGTGGCGGCGCCCGGAAACGGCGAGATTGCCGTCGGGTGGTTGTGCGTCTCGACCTTGATCAGGATGTCGATCGGTTCGACCGCGCCCTCGTATCCGGCACCGCCCGGCTGTGCAAACCAGCGCCGGCCGGGCCAGCCTTCGATCACCGCGGCGTTGTCGCGATAGGCCGACAGCACGCCCTGGGGGTTGCAGCGATGCGTGTTGCGGATCATGCCGAACAGCGACTTCTCGCTGCGCACGCCGTCGACGATCCATTCGGCGTTGAAGATCTTGTGGCGGCAGTGCTCCGAGTTCGCCTGCGCGAACATCATGAGTTCCACGTCGGTCGGGTCGCGCCGCATCTGGTCGCGGAACGCGGCGACGAGATAGTCGATCTCGTCGTCGGACAGCGCGAGACCAAGTTCGCCGTTGGCGTGGTCGAGCGCCCCGCGGCCCCGAGCGAGCACGGGCACCGTCGCGAGCGGTTGTGGCGCGTGGTGCGCGAACAGTCCTTCGGCGGCATCGATCGAATCGAGCACCGTCTCGGTCATCCGGTCGTGGATCAGCGCGCCGATCGCCGCCTGTTCCGCGGCCAGCAGCGGCACCGGCGACTGCACGTAGAACGCGATGCCGCGCTCGATGCGCGAGACGTTCTCGAGACCGCAGACGTGGGCGATGTCGGTGGCCTTGCTCGACCAGGGCGAGACGGTGCCGAAACGCGGCACCACGAACAGCGCTTCCCCTTCGGGCTCCGTGGCGTCGATCGCGGGACCGTAGCGCAGCAGCGCCTCGAGGACGCTCCCTTCGCGGGCCGTGAGCGGGGCACGCGTGTCGACGAAATGGACGAACCGGGTGTCGATCGCCTCGACCTGCGCGACGCGTTCACGGAGGGCGGCCAGCAGCTTGTCGAGACGGAAATCGGAGAGCGCGGGAGCGCCGCTGAATGTGAGCATGAGCGAGGGCGCCGCCGTTCAGCAGGGAGCCGCGAATGATACCGGAGCGGGTGTTATGCAGCCAGCACGCGGGAGCGTAAGCCCCTGCCGCTACACTACTTTTCGCGCGTACCGGGACCGCTGGGCGGCGTATAGACCGGGAACGGAAACTGCGCCACGTTCGAGCCCGCCCCCTCCGACACCTTGCTCACGCCCGACTTCCGCACCTCGTCGATGCGGATCACCGAGTGCAGCGGCAGGTACGTCCGTTTCACGCCGGCGAATTCGGTCTGGATCTTCTCCTCTGACGGGTCGACGACGAGCGTGGTCTTCTCGCCGAAGATCAGTTCCTCGACCTCTATGAAACCGAACATCTGGCCATGGCCGACCTTGCGGGCGTAGATCTCGAAGACCTTGCCCTGGTTGTGGAAAATGACCTTGAAAATGTGACTGGCAGCCATTCGGCCGGCACGCTTGCGTGATAGGGTCGTCACATATTACAAGGGACGCGTAGCAGCGTCAGCCGCAACGGGCACCTGTGGACCGGCGGGAGCCGGCGGAACGATACGCGCCGACAACCGAACAACGATGGCACTCAAGCTGCGCGTCATCAGCGAGCATTATCGCCAACTCGGCGAGAATCGTTCGCGCGTGTTCGGCGTGAACGGCGGCACCGTCGGGCGTGCACCCGACAACGACTGGGTCCTGCCCGACTCGCGCCGCGTCGTCTCCGGCCATCACTGCGTGCTGCAGTACCACGGCGGCAAGTTCTGGCTCAACGACATCAGCACCAACGGCGTCTACGTCAACGACGCCGACGATCCGGTGTCCACCGCGGGCGGTCGCGTCGAACTGCACGACGGCGATCGATTGCGCATCGGCGACTACGACATCGTCGTCTCGGTCGACCAGCGCATCGACTTCCTGCCCGCCGCCTCGGACGAACACTCCGCGGCCAAGCACCTCGACGCCGGCATCGGTCACAGCCTCGACCTCGACAGCCTGCTCGAGCCGCGTGATGCGGCGGAGTCGGGCTCCCTGCCGATTCACAATGCCTTCGGCGTGAAGGTCGACTCCGAGGCGCGCGCCGCATTGCTCAACGCGCTGCAGAAATCCGTCTCGCAGGAACCCGTGCTGGCGGGTGCAACGCCCGGGCGTGCCGACTCGATCGCTCCGCAATTCGCGCCCACCGCGACGCAGCGGATCACGCCACAAATCGCCCCCGCGCCGGTCGCGACTGCGAGTCCGCCGGCTGTGGCCACGCCGGCCCCGCCGGCCACTCCCGAGTGGGCGCTGCGCACGCGACAGATCACGCGCGAGGAACTGGCCGAGGCGCTGGCGCGACGCCAGAGCCGCGCCGACGCGCGTGAACGCTCCGTGCCGTTCTACCAGCAGGCGAGCACGTGGGCCGATTTGCGTTCCGCCGTGCAGGCCTTCTGCCGCGGTGCCGGCATCGACGCGAATTCGCTCACGCCGGAAGCGCAGGCCATGTTGCCGCTGGTCGCCGGACAGTTGCTGCGCGAGGCCGTCGTCGGCCTCAACGACATCGCCGTCGCACGTGCGAGCGGCCCGGCCGGAGCGAAAGTGGCGGCGGTGCCGGCGCCCCCGGGCGGCAGCAGCAATCCGCTGCGCACGTCGTCGAGTGTCGAGCAGGCGATCCAGCGCCTGTTCGAGTCGCACAACCGCCTCTACGCGGGTCCTGTCGAATCGCTGCGCGACGTGCTGCAGGAGATCAAGGAGCACGAGGCGGCGCTTGCCGCCGGCATGCGCGCCGGGCTCGCCGCGGTGCTCGAGCAACTTTCGCCGAGCAACGTCGCGGACCAGTTCGAGCAGGGCCGCGCCCGCATGCTGGCGCCCGGCCAGGACCCGCGACCGAAGTACTGGGAGTTCTACGCGGATTTCTACCGCGTGCTGAAGCAGCAGGCGGGCGGCGAGGAATTGTCGCGTCCGTTCATCGAAGCCTTCGGCCAGGAGTACGCGCGCGCCCGCGCGCATCTGCGCACCCGGCGCTCCTGAGCTTTCTCGTTCAACTTTGCGCGGACCGGCGCGCCGGCGTCTTCTTGCCCTGTCCGGGACGCGCGGTGGGACTGCGCGTCGCGGGGCCTGTTCGCTTCGTGTTCACAGTTTTCGTGTCCTTGGCATTGCGTGACTGATCGTCGAGCGATTCGCCCGGCGACTGTCCGAGTAGCCGCATCAGGCTCCGGGCATCGGCGGGCGCGCGCAGCTTGACGTCTGTGTTGTCGAAATAGCAGTAGACGTCGCGGCCCCCGCGTGCGCGCGGT
>JAJTCR010000480.1 GCA_021325695.1 Steroidobacteraceae bacterium
TCGCGACTTCCATCGTCTGGCTCGACGCCGACGCGGCCGTGGTGCATCTCAACGAGCCCGCCGAGGACCTGTTCGGCCTGGGCCGCAACCAGGCGCTCGGCCGCTCGATGCGTGAACTGCTGAAGTTCAACGCCGAGCTCGAAGGCGTGGTCAGTCGCGCGCGGACCGCGGGTGCGCAGTATTCCCGGCGCGAAATCCCGTTCGAAGCCGGCCCGGGGGGCGCGCCGCGCGTACTCGACGTCACGGTCACGCCGTTCGACCCTCCCGGCCGCGCCGGCGGCATGCTGCTCGAACTCGCCGACACGACGCACCACCAGCGGATCACGCGCGAGAACGCACTGCTCACGCAGCTCGGCGGCAGCCGCGCGATGGTCCGGCAGCTCGCGCACGAGATCAAGAATCCACTGGGCGGGTTGCGCGGGGCGGCGCAGCTGCTCGAGCGACAGCTCAAGGAGCCCTCGCTCCACGAGTACACGACCGTCATCATCGCCGAAGCGGACCGGCTCGCCGCACTGGTCGACGCGCTGCTCGGCCCCGGCCAGCCGCCGCACAAGCAGCCGGTCAACATCCACGAGATCGTACAGCACGTCGGGCACCTGCTCGCGGCCGAGGCGCCGACGGGCGTCACGATCGAGCGCGATTACGATCCGAGCCTGCCGCGACTGCGGCTCGACCGAAACCAGATCATCCAGGCCCTCCTGAACCTGGGCCGCAACGCGATCCAGGCCATCGGCGACCACGGGCGCATCGTGCTGCGGACGCGCGCGCTCACCAACGCGAGCATCGGCAGTCGCCGGTATCGCGTCGTCGTCGGGATCCAGGTCGAGGACGACGGGCCGGGCGTGCCGGTCGAACTCAAGGACACCGTGTTCTACCCGCTCGTGACCGGCCGCAAGACCGGAACCGGGCTCGGCCTCGCCGTCGCACAGGACCTGATCGGCCGCCACGACGGGCTGATCGAATTCGACAGCCGTCCGGGTCGCACCGTCTTCACCATCCTCCTGCCGTTCGACACCAATGAACCTCCCATCGCCGGCGCTTGATGTCTGGATCGTCGACGACGACGCCTCGATCCGCTGGGTGCTCGAGCGCGCGCTCAAGCAGGCCGGCATGTCGCCGACGGCCTTCGAGGACGCGGACAGCGCCATCACTGCGCTGCGGCGCGGCGAACCCGACGTGCTCGTGACGGACGTGCGCATGCCCGGCAGGAGCGGGCTCGACCTGCTCGACGAGGTTCGCGCGCGCCGGCCGAAACTGCCCGTCATCGTCATGACGGCGCATTCCGACCTCGACAATGCCGTGGCCGCTTACCAGGGCGGCGCCTTCGAGTACCTGCCGAAGCCGTTCGACATCGACCAGGCCGTCGAACTCGTGCGGCGCGCGGCCGTGCAGCAGCACCGCAGCGTCGAGTCGGCGACCGAGTCGCGACGCATTCCCGAAATGCTCGGGCACGCGCCGGCGATGCAGGACATGTTCCGGGCGATCGGTCGGCTGTCCCGCTCGTCGATGACGGTGCTGATCACCGGCGAATCCGGCACCGGCAAGGAACTCGTCGCGCGCGCGCTGCACCGCCACAGCCCGCGTGCCACTAAGCCGTTCATCGCGCTCAACACCTCGGCGTTCACGGCCGACCTGCTGGAGTCCGAACTGTTCGGCCACGAGAAGGGCGCCTTCACCGGCGCCGCCGAACTGCGACGCGGCCGCTTCGAACAGGCCGATGGAGGCACGCTGTTCCTCGACGAGATCGGCGACATGTCGCCGCAGCTGCAGACCCGCCTGTTGCGCGTGCTCGCCGAAGGCGAGTTCTATCGCGTCGGTGGCCAGCTGCCGGTCAAGGTGGACGTGCGCGTGATCGCCGCGACGCACCAGGACCTCGCGGCGCGCGTGCACGAGGGACTCTTCCGCGAGGACCTGCTGCATCGGCTGAACGTGATCCGCATCGAAGTGCCGCCGCTGCGCCAGCGCCGGGAGGATATCCCCGAGTTGCTGCAGCACTACCTCGACGTCGTCGCGCTCGAACTCGGGGTGGCTCCAAAAGTGTTGACCGAGGACGGCGCGCTCACCGCGTTCGAGTGGCCCGGCAACGTGCGCCAGCTCGTCAACGCATGCCGTCGGCTCACCGTGCTCGCCGCGGGACGCGAGGTCAAGCAGTCGGACCTGCCGGCCGATCTGGGTGGTGGCGGTGGCGCGGCGAGCGCGACCACCCACCGGCCGGACTGGTCGCACGCGCTCGCGGGCTGGGCCCAGGCGCGACTGGTCGCCGGCGGCCCGCCGCTGCTCGACGAAGCGATGCCCGAGTTCGAGCGCACGCTGCTGCGCGAAGCGCTCAAGGTCACCCGCGGCGGTCGTCAGGACGCGGCGAAGCTGCTGGGCTGGGGCCGCAATACGCTCACGCGGAAGCTCAAGGAGCTCGGGATGGAGGACCTGTAGAAAGTGACTGGTGGTCAGTGAACAGTGAATAGTCGGAAAAGATTGCGCGGCGCGCCTCTCCGGTCGACCAGTCACTATTCACTGACCACTAGTCACTTTCCTCAGCAGTAGCACGCCTCGACGGACTTCTTCGACAGCTGCAGGCTGCCGACCAGCTCACTGACCGAGTCCATGCCGTTCGCCTCGAGGTATTCGGCGATTCCGGCGTTGATCGCGCGGCACGACAGCGGCTCGTAGAACAACGACGTGCCCACGCCGACGGTCGTCGCGCCGGCGATGATGAATTCGAGCGCGTCCTGCGCGCTGCAGATACCGCCCTGGCCGATGATCGGCACGCCGTGCGGGCGCGCGACCTCGGCGACCTGCATGACCTTGAGCAGCGCGATCGGCTTGATCGCCGGACCCGAAAGCCCGCCCTGCACGTTGCCGATGACGGGCCGGCGCGTGCGCACGTCGATCGCCATGCCCGTCACGGTGTTGATGACCGCAAGTGCGTCGCTGCCGGCCTCGATGCAGCGGCGGGCGTTTTCGCGGATGTCGGTCTGGTTCGGCGACAGCTTGGTGACCAGCGGCTTGCGCGTCACGGCGCGGCAGGCCTCCACGACCCGCGCCGACATCTCAGGCGAATTGCCGAACTGCACGCCGCCTTCCTTGATGTTGGGGCAGGAGATGTTGAGCTCGATCGCATCGATCGGCGAATCGTCGAAGCGGCGCGTGACCTCGACGTAGTCCTCGATCGTCGAGCCGCAGACGTTCGCGAAGAAGGTGGTTTCGGTGAAGTCGAGCGCCGGGAGGATTCGGTCGACGACCACGTCGACGCCGGGGTTCTGCAGCCCGATCGCGTTGAGCATGCCCATCGGGGTTTCGTAGACCCGATGGGCGGGGTTGCCGAGCCGCGGTTCGCGCGTCGTGCCCTTGAGGACGATCGCGCCCACGTCGCGGTTCGAGAAGCCTTCGACGCGGGTGTACTCCTCGCCG
>JAJTCR010000481.1 GCA_021325695.1 Steroidobacteraceae bacterium
CTGCTCGGGCGCGATCTGCATCGACCGCTGGCTCATCCGCAACGTGTGCTCGCGCAGGGCCCGCAGTACGGGCGGCTCGCGCGAGGACACGTCGAGCAGGTAGTCGTACATTGAATCGGTGAGCGGGATCGTACGGTTGGACATGGTGACTCCACGGCGCGCGTCGATCTGCGATGATGCGCCGGCGATCACGACGACGCGAGCCGCTGACGACGGACCGATGGCGATCGAGACAACGAAGCCCACCCCCATCGACGATGACGCTCGGCCGGGCGGCGCGCGCAGCGCGCGCATCGTGCAGTTCACCGACACGCACCTGCTCGCCGACCCGGAGGCGACGCTGCGCGGCGCACGCACCTTGCCGCGCCTGCGCGCCTGCCTCGAGCACGCACGACGCATGCTCTTTCCGGTCGATGCGATCGCCTTGACGGGTGACATCGTCCACGACGATCCCGACGCCTACGGCATCGTCGATCTCGTCTTTGGCGAGTTCGACGTGCCTATCCTCCTGATCCCCGGCAATCACGACGTGCCCGATGCGATGCGCCGCCAGTTGTCGCACGCGCCGTTTCAGGTCGGCGGCGAATTCCGGACCGCGAACGGCTGGCAGGTGCTGCTGCTCGAGTCCTGGTTCGCCGAGTCCGAGGACGGTGAAGGCCGGCTCGGCCCACGACAGATCGAGACGCTCGAGCAGGCGCTGGCATCCGGGACGGAGCTACCTGCGTTCGTCTTCCTGCACCATCCGCCGTTGCCGATGGATTCGGCCGCACTGGACCGGCTCGGGCTGCTCGATGCCGCCGACCTGTGCCGCACGGTTTCTCGCCACGCCCGCGTGCGTGGCATGTGCTGGGGTCACGCGCACCAGGCGCTCGACATCTTTGGCGCCGACGACGTGCGGTTCATGTGCACGCCGGCCACGTCGATGCAGTTCCGGCCGCGCAATCCCACGTTCGAGGTCGACGATCGCCCACCGGGCTATCGCGTGATCGACTTGCACGCCGACGGCGCGATCGCCTCGGAGGTCGTGTGGCTGGAAGGTTATGAGGAAGTGGCTAGTGGCTAGTGGCTAGTAGAAGACGCGTCACCGATTCGTTGTCCTGCTAACCACTAGCCACCAGCCACTGACCACTCGGCTCCGCCGCCGCCTGCTATCCGCTAGACACTAAACACCAGACACTTTCTTCAGCGCAGCGCCGCCGCCATCGTCATGTACGCCGCCGCCGCGGCCAGCAGGCACAGCGCGATCGACGTTGCAACGTACGCCACCGCGGCCCAGACGACCCCACGCTGCAGCAGCAGCAGGGTCTCCAGCGAAAAGGCCGAGAAGGTCGTGAACCCGCCGAGGACGCCGACCACCAGCATCACGCGCAGGTCCTGGCGCACGTGGAGCGGGCTCGAGGGCTCGAACAGCGCGGCGAGGATGCCCACCACGAGACAACCCACGACATTGACCACGAGCGTGCCCCAGGGAAAGACCGTGCCGGCGCTGCGGCTCACGAGTGTCGACAGCCACAACCTCGCCGCGCCGCCGAGGCCACTGCCGAAGGCGACGAGCAGGTAGGCGTGCAGCGGCAACGAAAGGTTCAGCAGGGCACTCGCTGGCGGGAACCGAAGGAGTCATCGGGATTTTCCGCAGCATCTTAATGCGCCGGCCGGGGACGCGCGAGCGCGCTGCTAAGATTGCGCCTCGCACGAAGCTGGAGCCCGATCCGTGAGCCTGTTCCAAGAAGCCTGCAAGTACATCCCCGGCGGCGTGAACTCGCCCGTGCGCGCGTTCCGAGGCGTCGGCGGCGAGCCGGTGTTCTTCGCGCGCGCCAGGGGTTCGCGGGTCTGGTCGGCCGAGGGACGCGAGTACATCGACTACGTCGGCTCCTGGGGCCCGATGATCCTGGGTCACGCGCACCCGGACGTGATTCGCGCCGTACAGCAGACGGCCGAGCACGGCCTGTCGTTCGGCGCGCCGACCGAGATCGAAACGACCGTCGCCCGCAAGGTGATCGAGCTCGTGCCGTCGATCGAGCTCGTCCGCATGTGCAGCTCGGGCACCCGGGATGCTGACGCTCGGCGTGCCGACCTCGCCCGGCGTCCCCGCCGAGCTCGCGGCGCACACGCTGACGCTCTCGTACAACGACGTGGCGCAGGTGCGGCAGGTGTTCGGCCAGCTCGGCGCCGAGATCGCGTGCGTGATCGTCGAGCCGGTGGCGGGCAACATGAACTGCATCCCGCCGGTGCCGGGCTTCCTCGAAGCCTTGCGCGAGGAATGCACGAAGGCCGGGGCGGTGCTGATCCTCGACGAGGTGATGACCGGGTTTCGGGTCGCGAAGGGCGGTGCGCAGCAGCTCTACGGGATCGAGCCGGACCTGACGACGCTCGGCAAAATCGTGGGCGGCGGCATGCCCGTAGGCGTGTTTGGCGGCCGGCGCGACATCATGAGCCACATCGCCCCGCTCGGCCCCGTCTACCAGGCCGGCACGCTGTCGGGCAATCCCGTGGCAATGGCTGCGGGGCTCGCGACCCTGCACGGCATCGATGCCCCGGGCTTCCACGCGAGACTTGGCGCGCTGACCGACCGGCTCGTGTCAGGCATCGCGCAGGCCGCGAAGCAGGCGGGCATTCCGCTCGCGACCAACCACGTCTGCGGCATGTTCGGGTTGTTCTTCACCGGGGCGCCGACCGTGACCTCGTACGCCGACGCGATCCGGTGCGACGTCGAGCGCTTCAAGACGTTCTTCCACGGCATGCTCGACCAAGGCATTTATCTCGCGCCGTCGGCGTTCGAGGCGGGCTTTGTGTCGATCGCCCACTCCGAGGCCGATATCGACGCGACGGTCGCCGCGGCGGCGCGCGTGTTCGCGCGTCTCTGAGCGTCGTGCCGCACTGCCGGCGTCAGGCCGCGACGCGGCGCGCAACCGATCGCGGCACGGCGTTGCCGATCAGCGCGTGATAGGCATCGAGCAGTGCTTCCGTCACTCGGTCGACGTGGAACTCGCCGAGATCCACCTGCAACCGTGACCGCGGCCGGCCGTGCGCGCGCTGCATCGCCGTCGCGAGCGCCTGCACGTCGCCGGCCGGGGTGATTTCGATCGGGTAACGCGCGGCGATGTCGCGCGGGCCTTCGGCGTCGGAGGCGATCACGGGGGTGCCGGCGTCGAGCGCCTCGATGATCACGCGGCCGAACGGTTCGATGCGCGAGGCGCTGACGAACAGGTCCAGCGCCTGGAACCAGTCCTTCGCATCGTCGCGGAAGCCCGTGAACGCCACGGGCAATCCCGCGGCCAGGCGTTCGAGTCGGGTGCGTTCGCTGCCGTCGCCCACGATCACGAGGCGCGCCGCGGGCAACCTCGCGCGGCGGAAGGCCTCGATCAACACGTCGATGCCTTTGCCGTGCGCGAGACGCCCCACGCCGCCGACCAGAAAGTCGTCGACCGACGCCCCGGCCAGGCGACGCAGCTCCGTGCGTCGTTCGTCCGAGACGCGCGGTTGTGGCACCAGCGAGTTCGGGATGCGGAACACCGCGCCCGTGTACCCCTCGCCCGCGACTTTCTCGACCTGCCAGGGCGAGATGCAGCACAGTCCGTCGGCCCGCAGGT
>JAJTCR010000066.1 GCA_021325695.1 Steroidobacteraceae bacterium
CAGTTCCCGGCGTTTGACGTTGCGCAGCAGCGGGCCCTTGCCGACTGGCGTCATGGACAGGAACGCGATGCCTGCCACCGTCACGGGTTTTGCAGCCAATGGTTTGCCGAGGCGTCGCATGTCTAAATCGAGTTTTTCCACGCCGCTGCGGCGACGTATGATCGGCGACTTGCCGATGCGCCTCGTCAGCGCGTCGTCGTCCAGGTACCGCAGGGCGTCCGCTTTCAGGTGCAGGAAGTTGGAGACGCCCGTCGCCAGCATCGTCGACGTGTCGACGAACGTGGCATCCTCGGTCAGGAAGTCGAGGCCGCGATGCGCACCGTGCAGTGCGAGCGTCGACTTGCCGGCACCGCTCTCGCCGATCAACAACAGCCCACGCCGTTGCCAGCCGACGCAGCCTGCATGCAACGAAACGAGCCCCAGTCCACGGTGGGCGAGCGCGAAGACTGCGAATTCGAGCAGTTCGTAGCGCACGAGTCGCGGGAAGCGCAGCAGTGAGGTGCGCGAGATCGCGACCAGCCCGCTGCGTTCGGCGGGGCAGATCACCGCGAAATTGGCGGCATCCATCACGACGGACAACAAGCCCGCGCCGCCGTGGAGATGGGCCGGCGGCGCAGCAGCCGAGCCAGCCTCGGCATCGCCGCGCGTGACCTGCAGCCGGATCTTGAATCGCGGCGTGCTGCGCGTCAGGCGATGCCGCGGCAGCCCGGCATAGGCCTCCGCGACCAGGCGCAGCAACGCGCGGCTGGAACTCTCGAACTCGAACGATCCGCCCAGCACATACACGCGTGCGGAGTGAAGGTGTCGCGGCCGCTCGCCGAACGGATCCGGCGCCGACCCTGGTCGCAATCGCTGGTCTGCCTGCTCCATCAATGAACCTGGTCCAGCTGCCGCGGTACCTACAGCAATCACCGGCACAGTCGCGCGCTCCATGCAGCGCGCACCCTGCGCTGGGCATACTAATCGGAAGCACCGCCACATGCTGTCTGTCCTGGTTGCCCATTCGTATTTCCTGGAGTTCGACCAGAAGCAACGGGCGCGGGCCAAGCCGTATCCGCCGCTGGCGACGCTGCAGGTGGCGGCGATGCTGCGGGACCTGGGCCACCGCGTGTCGCTGTTCGATGCCATGCTGGCAGCGGGCCCGGACCAGTACGCGGACCAGCTGGTTGCGTCGCAGCCGCAGGTCGCCCTGTTCTACGAGGACAACTACAACTTCCTGACCAAGATGTGCCTGGGCCGGATGCGCCAGGCCGCGTGCGAGATGATCGCGCGCGCGCGGCTGGCGGGAGCGCGCGTGCTCGTCGCGGGCTCGGACGCCTCGGACGCGCCGGAGGCGTACCTCGCGTCCGGCGCCCACGCCGTACTGATCGGCGAGGGGCTCGCGACGCTGCGTGCGATCGTCGATCGGCTCGCGGCCGATCCGCACTTGCCGGTCGCCGAACTCACCGCGGGTCTCGCGGGCGTGGCGTTGCCCGGCACTGTCCGCAAGGTCGACCCTGCTCGGCCGGCCATGTTACCGCCCGAACCCAGGCACCCCGAGCGGCCCGCGTGGGACCTCGTCTCGATCGAGGGCTATCGGGCGGTCTGGGACAACGCCCACGGCTTCTTCAGCCTGAACATGGCCGCTTCGCGGGGCTGCTCATTTCGCTGCAACTGGTGTGCGAAGCCGATCTGGGGCAGCCAGTACCTGCAGCGCAGTCCAACGGACGTGGCGACCGAGATGACGTATCTCAAGCGCGCGTTTCGCCCCGATCACGTCTGGTTCGCCGACGACATCTTCGGCTTCCGCGCCGACTGGGTGGAAGCTTTCGCGGCCGCCGTTCGCGAGACGGACGGGTCGATCCCCTTCACGATCCAGACCCGTGCCGACCTCGTCAGCGCTCGCATGGCCCGCGCGCTTCGTGACGCGGGCTGCGCGGAAGTGTGGATCGGTGCGGAGAGCGGCAGCCAGCGCGTGCTCGATGCGATGAACAAGGGCCCCCGCGTGGAGGACGTCAGGCCGGCGCGCGCGCGCTTGCAGGCGGAGAACATCCGGGTCGGCTACTTCATCCAGCTGGGTTACCTCCACGAACAACTCGACGACATCCTGGCGACGCGTGAACTGATCGAATCCACGCAGCCCGACGACATCGGGGTCAGCGTCTCCTATCCGCTGCCGGGTACCAGGTTCTACGAAATGGTCAAGGAGCAGTTGCGCCACAAAACCCATTGGGACGAGAGCAACGACCTCGACATGATGTTCGAGGGCACCTACCGCTCGGACTTCTATCGCAAGGTGCGCGACCTGTTGCACGAGCAGGTCGACCACGCGGCCGTGCACCGGGGCCAGCGTGCGCACGGCCCGCGCCAGGCCGACCAGCGGGACCTGCAGCGGCGGTGGGGCCGGTTGCTCGCGCAGGAGCACGAGTACCGGCAGCGTCCGCAGGCGCTGCGCGGCGCGATCTAGGCGCCGGGTCCATTTGCATGGCCATCACGTCATGACAGACCTGTTGCTGACACACGGCTACTTCCTCTCGGAGGACGAGAAGGAACAGCAGATCATGAAGCCCTATCCGCCGCTCGGGCTGCTCTACCTGTCGGCGTTCCTCAAGGGGCACGGCTGCGAGGTCGAGGTCTACGACAGCACCTTCGGCGACCGCAAGGAGTTGCTGCAGCGACTGGACGCGTCGCCGCCCGCGGTCATCGGGATCTACACCAACCTCATGACGCGTCGCTCGGTGATCGGGATCATGCGCGCCGCCCGCGAGCGTGGCTGGACCGTCGTCCTCGGCGGGCCCGAAGCCGCGAACTACCCGGCCGAGTATCTCGCAGCCGGGGCGGACGTCATCGTCGTCGGCGAGGGCGAAGCGACGCTGCTCGAACTGCTGCCGACGTTGAAATCGCTCGGCCCGCGCCACCTGTCGTCCGTGTGCGGGATCGTCTTCAGGAACGACGCTCGCGAGATGGTCCGCACGGCCGAGCGTGCACGGCTGCCGGACCTCGATGCGCTGCCCAATCCGGATCGCGAGGCGATCGATCACCAGAAGTACCTGGACGCCTGGCGCGCACATCACGGCGCGAGCAGCGTCAACCTCATCACGGCCCGGGGCTGCCCCTACCGGTGCCGGTGGTGCTCGCACTCCGTGTACGGCTATTCGCACCGCCGGCGCAGCCCGGCGAAGGTCGCAGAGGAAGTGGCGTGGATCGTGGACCGCTACGATCCAGACCAACTCTGGTATGCCGATGACGTCTTCACGATCAGCCACCCGTGGCTGTACAGCTACCGGAAGGAACTCGAGGCCCGCGGCCTGCATCGGCCGTTCGAGACGATCACCCGCGCCGATCGCCTGCAGAGCGAGGAGGCGGTCCGGGCGCTGAAGGCGCTCGGCTGTTATCGGATCTGGATCGGGTCGGAAAGCGGCAGCCAGCGGATCCTCGACGCGATGGAGCGCGGCGTCAGTACCGAGCAGGTGCGCACGGCGGTGCGGCTCGCCAGGGATCACGGTATCGCCGTCGGCATGTTCCTGATGTGGGGATACGAGGGCGAAGCACTGGAGGACATCGCCGCCACCGTCGAGCACGTGAAGCTGACCGATCCGGACGTGTTCTTCACGACGATCGCGTATCCGATCAAGGGCACGCCGTACTTCGACGAAGTCGCGGACCGGACCCACCTGCCCGTCGAGTGGGCCACGGCGTCCGACCGTGACTACGTCATCGCGGGACGCAAGGGGCGCGAGTACTACCGCTGGGCGGACGAGTGGTTGCGCAGCGAAGTCGAAGCGGTGCGGGTCACGCCCGCGAATCCGGAGGCGGGTGCCCGCCTGTACGAGACCGCCCGCCGGGCCCGCGACGAACTGGTCCGGATGCAGCACGAGCCCGCGCATGCGCGAACTCCTTGAGCCCCGGCCCACGGACATTGCAGCGGCGCTCCGGACGACCACGGAGGCGCTCGCCCGGGAACTGGTGAGCCCGACCGCGAGGGCGCCCGAGTGGACGGAGCTGGAGTGGCGGATTGCCGAGGCGGCGAGCGCCATGCACGGCGTGTCGGCCTTGCTCGGCGGGGCATCGCGCTGGGAGGGCCCGGCTCGCTGGCAGCGATTCCTGCAGGAGCAACGCCACCAGACGTCGAGCCGACACGCAGGGATCGTGGAACTCCTGCGGAACCTCGACACGCTGTCGCGCCGCGAGGGCGTGGCCATGACGACGCTCAAAGGCGTGGCCCTGCACGCACTCGGCGTGTATCGACCCGGCGAGCGTCCCATGGCCGACGTCGACCTGGTCGTCCGGGCTTCGGACCGGGCGGCCGCGACCCGCGTGCTCGAGGCGGCGGGTTATGCAGTCTGCTTGAGGACCTGGAAACACGACAATTTCGCGCCACGCGCGGCGCACGGGATCGTGGGGTTCGGCGAGAGCGCAGCCAACCCGGTCAACGTCGACCTGCACGTGCGCATCCGCGAGCGGCTGCCGGTCGTCGAGGTCGACATCACTCCAAAGGTGCTCGTCTCGCAGCCCCAACCGGGACTGAACGACTACCGGTCGATTGCTGCCTTGATGACACACCTGCTGCTGCACGCCGCCGGCAACATGCGATTCCGCAGCCTGCGGCTGATCCAGTTGCACGACATCGCCCGCCTGGCGGCACGGTTGACGGCCGACGACTGGAACGCCGTCGTCGGCATTCCACCGCACTGGTGGGCGCTGCCGCCGCTGCAACTCGCGTCACACTACTTTCCACAGGTCGTTCCGCTGGACGTGCTCGCGCGTCTCGAACGGGCGTGTCCACGATGGCTGCGACGCGCCTGTCGACGCCAGTCGCTGACCGACGTGTCGCTCTCGAACCTGTGGATCGAGGCGTTTCCCGGCATCGAATGGTCGCCGACGCCGAGGGAGCGCGTGCGCTACGTCGTCGATCGCATCTGGCCGCGTCGCGAGGTGCTGGTCGCTCGCGAGGACGTCGTGCGGGCGGTGCCCTGGTTGGCAGAGAGTGCGTGGACGCGCATGCCGCAGTGGCGACGCATCCTGCACTGGGCCCGGTCCCGTCGACCGCGTTACGAAACCTGGCACTCCGTCGCCGCCGCATTGCGGGACGCGCCGGTCGAGGCCGCACCGGCTCAGCGCCCCGAGGTCAGTTCGGCGTACAACGCCTGAAACCGTGCGGCCGTGTAATCGGCATCCTCGGCGACCGCACGTCGCCACGCCTGCTGCGCGACCGCCAGGCGGAGTTCCTCGTCGTCGATGAGCCGGCGGATCGAGGCGGCGAGCGCCTTCCAGTCACCGATGCCCACGCAGAGTGCGGCCACCGGTGACCACTCGGCGAGATGACCGACGCAGGTGCCCACGGTCGGCACGCCGGCCACCGCAGCCTCGAGCGCCGCGAGCGGGCCCGCCTCGTGACGCGACGACACGACGAGGAGGTCGGCCGCTTCGACAAGTGGGCGCAGCTGCTGCCGCGTCCTGAAGCCCAGGAAGCGCACGCGAGCCGCGAGCCCGAACTCCTGCGACAAGGCCTGCAAGCTGCCGCCGAGCGTGTCCTCGCCGACCACATCCAGCCGAAAGTCGACACCGTCGGCCGCGAGCACCGCCGCGGCCCGCAGCAGGGTTTTCTGGTCCTTGACCGCATTCAGGTTTGCGACTTGGATCAACCGGGCGGGGCCCGCCCCGTCGCGACGTGGCGGCGGGCGCGACGGCCAGGTCTCGAGATCGACGCCGAGCGGCACGCGCACGGCACGACGGCCGAGGGCCGCCAGCGACTGCACCATGGCGGCGCTGGCCGCCGTGATCATCGACGCGCCCCGCAGGTTGATGTACTCGCGCGCTCGGCCGCGCCAGCGCAGGCGACCGCCGCACGCGATGTCGGGCAGCGCGACGAGTTCGACGCCGGCGACGTGGATCAGGCTCGGCAGCGCCAGCAGCCGAGCCGCCGTCACGGCGACCGTGCCGGGAGCACCCGACCAGATCGAATGAACGACGTGAAAAGGCGCCGCGCGGTGCTCGCGCAGGATCGCCCGGACGGCGCGCGGGCGTGTCAGGCCCCTGCCGATGTTGTGGACCTGCGCGCCCTCGAGCGTCCACGCGCCGGGCGAGGCTTCCTGCGACAACGCGAACACGTGCACGTCGTGTGCCGCGGCCAGCCGCCGGATCAACGCGAGCAGGGCGGGAATCACGCGATACTCGCCGGACCGGTCGACGCCGCCCGGGACGACGAGCGCGATCTTCATCGCTTCAATGCGTATCTTGTGGCCGATTCCGCGGGCGTGCGGCGACCGGCAATGCGCCCCTGCGCAAGCTCGACGATCCAGTCGCAGTGCCGCAGCACGCTTTCGCGGTGCGTGACCAGGAAGACGGTCCGGTGACGCCGGAACGTGGCGAGCATCTCGATCACGTCGAGTTCCGCCTGCACGTCGAGCGCACTCGTGCCCTCGTCGAGGATCAGCACGGCCGCGTTTCGATACAGCGTCCGCGCGAGTCCGAGTCGTTGGCGCTGGCCGCCGCTCAACTGGGCCCCGCGCTCCCCAAGCGCCTCGTCGAGACCGTTCGGCAGGCCCGCGATGCAATCGTCGAGCCGGGCCAGGCGGATGGCCTCGCGCATCGCGTCCCGGTCGATCCCGGCGGCCGGAACGCCCAGCGCGATGTTCTCCGCGACGGTCGCATCGAGGATGAAGACGTCCTGCGGCACGTAGGCGACGGCGGCGCGCCAGGCACCGCGGTGGCCGTCGTCGAGCGCGACGCCGTCGACGACGACGCGCCCTGACTCCGGCGTCAGCAATCCCGTCAGGAGGTCGAGCAGGGTGGTCTTGCCGGCGCCGTTGGGACCGACCAGGTCGACGGCCGTCCCTGCCGGGACGCGCAGCGAAACGTCGCGGATCGCGTG
>JAJTCR010000067.1 GCA_021325695.1 Steroidobacteraceae bacterium
TAGGGTCCGAACGTGTAGGCGCGAACGGCGGGGCTCTCCATGCGCGATTCAACTCGCATCGAATCGCCTCATCTTGCTTCGAGACTTCGGGCGACGATGAGGCGAGCCTACGGGACCCGGGCTCCACTCTCAATGCACAGCGTGTCCGGCCTCGCGTGGCGACCTGGAAAAAAGGGCGCGCGTCCGGATGCGGCGCGCGCGCCATGCGCAATCGATGCCGTTTCAGTGGACTTCCGTCGGGGTCAGGTAATTTCGCACTACCCAGCTCGCCGTGCGTCGCCCCAGCGTCGCACCGTCGTCATTGGAATAGCGGAAGTGCATGCCGCCGTGCACGCGCGCGTCCTTGATCTCGCGGATCATCGCGTGCACCGAGGCGTAGTCGCGCGTGGTCCCGGTCACCGTGCTGCTCCACGTGAACGGCACCTGCGCCGTGCCGTGGTACGACTTGACGACTTCGGCCACCGCACCCGCGATGCAGGTGTGACCCGACGGGTATTCGGGATGGTTCGGGCTGGTCGCGAGCGGCAACCAGCCGGCGTCGGGACCGGTCGCGCCGTTGCCGTCGAGATCGCCGGCGGGGATCGCGCTGCGCGGCCGCCACGAGTTGAAGTGATACTTCGAGTCGAAGCAACCGAGGATCGTGTCGCCGATCGCGACCTGCAGCAGCGCGCCCAGGCGGGCGTTCTCGACCAGCAGCGGGCGATCGAGGAACGTCCGCGTCGCGCGCGGCCAGAACAGGTTCGGGTTTTCGGTGTGGAACCGGGCCGTCTCGTGCTGCTCTGCCGACAGCGCCGTGCCGCCGGCGCCGCCGTACTTCTTCACTTCGTCGTAGGCCTCCGCATAGGCCGGACTTTTCAGCGTCGGCGGCCCGTCGGCGCGAAACTGCGCCAGCGTGAACAGCGTGAACGCCCGCATGTTCGGCGCGAAGTGCCACACAGGGTTGCCCGGCGCGGCGGGTACGAAGCGCCCCGGCTCGCTGATCGGGGTGTAATCCTGCGGCGTATTGCGGCCGTCGTAGGCGCGCTCGAGCACCATCTTCTCGCCGACCTCGACACCGAGCGCGATGCCCCTGGCCGTGGCAGGGTCGCTCGAGGCTCCGGGCTGGAACGGCGCGCAGTCGGACTGGTACTGCGGCGCGCGGTTCGGGAACAGGCCCTGCAGCACCTTGCAGGCCGCGGCGCCCGCGGCCGCCGGGGCGGACGCCCCCTGCGTCGGGCTCACGGGCACGATCGCGTACGGCTTGTAGCCACCCTCGATCGCGACCACGGCGTCGTACATCGCGAGGTGCACGGTGGCGAGATCGACGAACGACAGCGTGCGCCGTTCCTCCGGCGTGACGGCCGGGTATGCCACCGGTGGCGTGGCCGTGCGTGCGGCGACGGCGTTGAAGTCGGCGATCACGTCGGCCTGTGCCACTTCAGTCGTGACGAGCGTGAACGCTGCAACGAGCGCGCCCATGATCAGGCGGGCGTTGAACGTGCCGAATGCAGCTACGTCATTCTTTGACGATTCCATGTTGTGACTCCTTGCGTGTGGACGGATGTGAAAAAACGGGCGCCAAGTTAGGCGCGCGTTACCGTCGACGCTTGGAGACCAGATGGAGGTTTCGTGAAGAATCAGTCGAGCCAGGGTGCCGGACGTTTACGGCAGGTAATCTTGATCGACCCCGACGATGCGCACTCAACGGTGCGCGTGCACTTGGTTGCACTTACGGCGCCGCAAGCTGAGTCACTTGCTCAGCATTCTTTGTTCGAAGAAACGCGCCACGCCTGGTCGGTCAGCGAGCCGGTTGTACGCCAGGTTCAAATAGCGAGCCTCAACAGGCTCAACCCAACCCTCTCCCGCGGATACGGGAGAGGGAGGGAGGAAGCGCTCAGGCGGCCTTGCCCGCCGCGAGGGCACGGACGTCCGAGGCGTGCAGCGCCTTGCCGCCGATGGCCCAGTCGCCACCCTCGAACTCCTGGATCCGCACCCACGTGACGCCGCGCAGGTTCTCGCCCTCGACGGCGATGCACGCTTCCGTGACCCTGTCGATGAGCTGACGCTTCTGTGCGGGGCTGAAGACGTCCTTGATGACGTCGATGGTGACCATTGGCATGTCTGTCTCCTTGCGTTTGATGACTGTGTTGCGACCACCGCCGGGAATCACCCGGACGGCTTGGACGCAAGGATTCCAGTGATGCCCCGGCGAAGCTTGGAGCGCGTCTGGAGGTTTCGTGGAGATTGCGCGGTTAGACTGCGGCGACGACGTCTACAGCGGGGTGCCGCCCCTGAACCGGTCTGGATTCGAAGAACTCGCCGAGCGATACGACACCGACTTCACGACCACGCCGGTCGGCAGCGCGCTGCGCAGGATCGTGTGGGCCCGACTGGAAAACGTGTTCCAGCCGTCGCAGCGGATCCTCGAACTCGGTTGCGGGACCGGCGAGGACGCCGTTCGGCTGGCGCGGGGCGGGATCGACGTCGTGGCGACCGATGCGTCGCCGGCGATGCTCGCCGTCGCACGCGAGAAGGCCCGGCGGGCCGGCTGCCTCGAACGCACCGATTTCCAGTGCATCCCGATCGAGGCGGTCGGGCGGGTCCTGCAAGGGCAGCGTTTCGACGGCGTCTTTTCGAATTTCGGCGCGCTCAATTGCGTGCGCGACCTGTCGTCGCTGTCGGCTGACCTGTCCCACCTCGTGCGCGTGAATGGCGCCCTCGTCTGGGTGGTCATGGGCCGCAGTTACGCAGCGGACTGGTTCAATCGTTCGCCGCGCACGCTCGCCGCGCTGACTCGCCTCGAGGAGCTCGCGCAAGGATCGTCCGCCCTCGCCTCCTGGTCGGACCACTACCTGCTCGAAGCACGCCGCTCCGCCACGCCAGCCGGATGAACCTTTTCGACGATCACGACCACTCACGCATTCAAGGGGTGAAGACGACGAGTGAGGTGTCGCCGTGGCGGCGAGGGTCCAGGACGGTGTGATGCAGTCGCCCGTCCGGGCGTTGCCGCTGGTGACCCTGCACCTCACCGACCGGTGCAACTCCCGCTGCGTCGCCTGCGATTACTGGCGCAACGGCGAGCGGGACGTCTCCCTGGAGTCCGTCGCGCGACTGCTCCCCGACCTCGCCCGGCTCGGCACGGGGACGGTGCTGATCTCCGGCGGCGAGCCGCTGCTGCACCGCGAATGGGTCGAGATCGCCGCCCTGCTGCGCCAGGAGGGCCTGCGGCTCTGGCTGGTGACCTCCGGCCTGTCCCTGAAAAAGCATGCCGTCCGCGTGGCACGACTGTTCGAATCGGTCACCGTGTCGCTCGACGGCACCGATCCACCGATGTACGGCGCGGTCCGCGGAATCGACGCGTTCGACGTCGTCTGTGACGGTATTCGTGCCGTGGCCAGCGCCGGCGTGGCGGCGGGCGTCAGGGTGACGGTGCAGCGGGCCAATTTCGCCGCGTTGCCGGACTTCGTCGACCTGGCGCGGACGCTGCACGCGCGGCAGGTCTCTTTTCTTGCGGCCGACCTGGCAAATCCCCATGCGTTCGGTCGGCGCGCGGGCTTCGCGGCCGACGTCGCGTTGCGGCCGGACGACCTGCCCCTGTTCGCGGCCACGCTCGATGCGCTCGAGCGCGACCACGCCGCCGATTTCCACTCCGGCTTCATCGAGGAGTCCCCGCGCAAGATGCGCCGGCTGCTCGCCTACTACACCGCGGTCTGCGGGCTCGGCGACTATCCATCCGTGCGCTGTAACGCCCCGGAGTTCTCTGCGGTCATCGGCGCCGACGGTCGCATCAGCCCGTGCTTTTTCATCGCTGGGCCGGAACAGCCTGCCGCCGCGCAGACGAGCCTGCCGGCCGCCCTCGACGAGGCGGCGATGATCGACCTGCGGCGCGACATTCGCGCGGGGCGTCGACCGGAGTGCCGGACCTGCGTGTGTTCACTCTGGCGTGACGTGGACGAACGACGGGATCTGGGGACCCGATCCCCACCGTCCGCGGCGTCGTGGGGTGTCGCATGACGCCAGCCGCCACGCCCGCGTTGTCCGCGCTCGACGCGTACGAGCTCTGGGCCGAGACGTACGCCCCCGCGCCGCACAACCCGCTGATGGCCGCGGAACAGGAGGCCATGGTCGCGCTGTTGCCCGATCTCCGGGGTCGACGTGTCCTCGACCTCGCGTGCGGCACGGGACGCTACGCGAGCCTCGTGGCCAGGGCGCACGCGGCGCACGTGGTTGCCCTCGACCTGTCGCCGGCGATGCTGCGTCGGGTGGCGGCCGGCGCGCGTGTGCAGGCGAGCATGGAGCGGCTGCCGTTCGCGAACGCCAGCTTCGACGTCGTGATCTCGGGCCTCGCGCTCGGCCACGCGCCCGACGTGGTCCGGTGGATGCACGAAGCGGCGCGCGTGCTCGCACCCGGCGGCACGCTGCTGTATTCGGATTTTCATCCGGCCGCCTCGCAGCGCGGCTTGAGCCGGACCTTCAAGGACCGCTCGGGCCGGCGACACACGGTCGTGCAGTTCTGCCACTCCATCGAGGCCCAGCGACACGCCGCGGCCGCCGCCGGGCTGACGCTGCAGTTCGTGCGCGAGTTGCGGGCCGGCATCGAGTTCCTCGAGCCGTTTCCGGGCGCGCAGGAATTCTACCAGCGCCAATACGGCACACCGCTCGTGCTCGTCGTACGAGCGACCAGGCGGGAGCCACGATGACGCCGGCCGCGACGCGTGCACTCACGTTGATCAACGCGTCGCTGGGGATGCCGGCGCACCGGGGCGCGGCATCGTCGGTGCGGGTGGTCGATGCACGGATCACGGCCGTGGGATGCGAGCCGCAACCTGGTGATCGCGTCGTCGATCTCGAAGGCGATCGACTGCTGCCGGGCCTGGTCAATGCCCACGAGCACCTGCAGCTCAACAGCTTCCCCCCGCTCGAGCACGGCCCCCGGTTTCGCAACGTGCGGGCATGGATCGCGGAGGTGAGCCTGCGTGCGCGTACGGATGCGGCGTTCCGCGCGGTGGTCGATGCGCCTCGCGACCGACGCCTGCTGCACGGCGCCGTGAAGAACCTGTTGAGCGGCGTCACGACCGTGGCGCACCACGACCCGCTGTACCCGGCACTCACGGACGCCGGCTACCCGGTCCGGGTGGTGGAGCACTGCGGTTGGTCGCACTCGCTCGGCATCGACGGCGAAGCGCAGGTGCGTCACTCGTACGAACGCACGCCACGAGACGTTCCCTGGATCATCCACGCCGCGGAAGGCGTGGACGACGAGGCCGCGCAGGAATTGGACCGCCTCGAGGCGCTCGGCTGCCTCGCCGGGAACACCCTGATCGTGCACGGCGTGGCGCTCGGTGAGGCGGGCCGTGCGCGGCTCGCGGACGCCGGCGCGGGACTCGTCTGGTGCCCCGCCTCGAACCTGCGGCTGTTCGGGCGGTCGGCCGAGGTTGCAGACCTGGTGGCGCGTGGCCGGGTCGCGCTGGGAACGGACTCCCGGTTGAGCGGCGCGTGCGACCTGCTGCACGAATTGCGCGTGGCGCGCGAGGCCGCCGGCCTGGACGACGCCGCGCTCCAGGCACTGGTGACCGGGTCCAGTGCCCGTCTGCTGCGCCTCGCGGATCGCGGCGCGCTCGAGCCCGGGATGCTGGCCGACTTCCTGGTGCTGCCGCGGTCGCGCACGCTGTCCGAGGCGGATCGCGGCGACGTGCGCATGGTCGTCGTCGGCGGCCGCATGCGGTATGGCGATCGGGATTACGCGCGCGCGATGGGGCCGGCGTCGCAGTGGCTCGACGTGACGGTCGACGGGCGTCGCAAGGTCCTCGAGCGCGAGCTCGCCGATCGGCTGACGCGCGCACACGTAACCGAGCCCGGGCTCGAATTTCCGGACGCCGCCTGGAGGGCCGCGTGAACGGGGCCCTGCACGAGCGCGCACGGCTCAAGGTCGTGCTGTACAACCCGAAGGCGGTGTTCTTCACGATGCCGCTCGCGTTGCTCGCGATCGGCTCGGCCCTGGACCCCGACAGATACGAGATCGTCATCGTCGACGGCCGGCTGGACGCGGACCCGATCGGGTCCCTCGAGCCACACCTCGACGATGCGCTGTGCCTGGGCGTCACGGTCCTGACCGGGGCGCCGATCTCCGACGCGCTCAGGGTGACGCGCGCCGTCAAGCGGCGACGTCCGCAACTGCCGATCGTCTGGGGCGGCTGGCACCCGTCGATGTTCGCGCGCGAGTGCCTGGACGAACCCGCGGTGGACGTGAGCGTGCAGGGCCAGGGCGAGGAGACGTTCGCGGAAATCGTCGAACGCCTGGCCGAGGGCCACGACCTCGCGGGCTGCGCCGGATGCACGGTGCGCCTCGCGGGTGACCGGATCGTGCAGAACCCGCCGCGTCCGCTGCGGCCGGTCAACCAGTTTCGCGCGCACGACTACCGGCTGATCCCGGTGGCGCGCTACTACGAACTGAAGGAGCGCCGGCAGCTCGACTTCATCACGTCGCAGGGCTGCAACTTCCGGTGCGCCTTCTGTTCGGACCCCTTCGTCTACGGGCGCAAGTGGGTGGGGCTCGACCCGGATGCGATCGGCTTGCGCCTCGGCGAACTGTGGCAGCGCTACCGTTTCGACGACGTCAATTTCCAGGACGAGACGTTCTTCACGCGGCGCGAGCGCGTGCAGGCCATGGCGGACGGGATCGTCGAGTCCGGCCGCGAGTTCACGTGGGCGGCCACGATGCGCGCCGACCAGGGCGTTCGGTTGCCCGACGACACGTGGGTGCGGTGCAAGCAGTCGGGCTTGCGCCGGCTGCTCGTCGGCGTGGAATCGGGCTCGAACGACATGCTCAAGCGCATCCGCAAGGACATCACGATCGAACAGGTGTTCCACACCGCAGGGAGAATGCGCGAGCACGACATCGCCGGCATTTTCCCGTTCATCGTCGGCTTTCCGGACGAGAGCGACGAGAGTGTCGCGGCGACCCTCGACGCCGCCCGCCGGTTGCAGGCCATGAGCCGCGACTTCACGACGCCCATCTTCTACTTCAAGCCTTACCCGGGCAGCGCGATCGTCACCGAGGCGGTCGCGCGCGGCTATCGACTGCCGGACACACTGGAGGACTGGTCCACGTTCGATTACGTGGAGGGACTGCCCGGCCCCTGGGTGTCACGCGAGAAGTACGCGCGGATCGAGGACTTCAAGCAAGGCATCACGCACGACGCGACGGAGCCGCAGCTGTCATGAGCGGACTGCGGCGCATCCTGCTGATCAACCCGACGATCACCAGGCGTCGCCACGCGCGCTTTCCGCTGGCAGTGCTGAGCCTCGCGACGGCGCTCGAGGACCGCTACTCGACGCAGATCGTCGACGGCAACGTCGACCGGGACTTCATCGAGACCGCGCTCGAGTCGCTCGCGCGCGGGACGATCGACGCCGTGGGCGTGACCGTAATGGGGGGCCCGCAGGTGCCCACCGCGGTGGCGGTCTCGAAGGCGATCCGCGCGCGTTTTCCGCGTGTGCCGATCGTCTGGGGCGGTTACTTCCCGACGTTGTGTCCCGAGGTGAGCCTGAATTCCAGTTATGTCGATTACGTCATCCGCGGACAGGGCGAAGTCGCGCTGCGCGAGTTGCTCGACGCGATCTTCGCGGCGGATGCGGCCGGGCTCGCGTCGATCGACGGCCTGACCTGGCGCCGGGCCGGCGAGGTCGTCCACAACCGCGACCGCGCGTTCTCGACGGCGCCGCTCGCGGTGCGACTGCCATACGACCGCCTCGACGACCCCGCGCAGTACCTGGGCCGCACCTATCTCGGCCGCCGGACGGTGGGCTACCAGGCGGCCCTCGGCTGCCGCTTCCGCTGCACGTTCTGTGGCGTCGCCGCGATGTTCGGCGGCAAGACCGCGATGCCGGCGGCGGAGCGCCTCGAACAGGACCTCACCACGTTCCGCGACCGCTACGGCTGCGACGCGATCCAGTTCTACGACCACAACTTCTTCGACCGCGAAGTCGACACCGTGCCGCTGCTGGAGGTGCTCGCCCGACTGCAGTTGCCGTGGTGGTGCTTTGCTCGATCCGACGCGCTGATCAACCTGTCCGGCCCGGCCTGGAAGCTCGTGCGGAAGAGCCGGCTGCGCATGGCTTACATCGGCGCCGAATCGCCCAGCGACCAGATGCTGCACGACGTGCGCAAGGGCACGCGCTCGAGCCAGACCCTGGAAGCGGTCGAGGTCTGTCATCGCCACGGCGTGACCCCGGAGCTTTCGTTCATGGTCGCCCCGCCCGACGATCCGGAGGGCGAAACCGAGAAGACGTTCGACTTCATCCGCTCGATCAAGCGCGAGTTCCCGGCCACGGAGATCATGATCTACGTCTACACGCCGTTGCCGCCGCAGCGGGCCGGTGCGAACGTCCGCACGACACGCTCACCGACGACTCTGCGCGACACGCACGGGCAGCCGGTCGTTTTCCCCACCACGCCGGAGCAATGGGCCGAACCCGCCTGGGTCGAGTACTGGTGTCACAACGATGCGCCGTGGCTGAGCCGACGACTGCACCGACGCATCGTCGACTTCACGACCGTGCTGGGCTGCCGGTTTCCGACGATCACCGACATCCGCTCGCCGCCCTGGAGCAAGCAGGTGCTGCGCACGCTGGCCGCGTGGCGTTACCGGTATCGACGCTACGAACGTCCGTGGGAGCTCGACGTGTCGCGCAAGCTCGTGCGACTGCACGATCCGCGCGCGTCGAGCCTTTGAGGAGCTGGCGTGGACTGCCGAGTGCCGCACGTCGCCCAGGTCAGTTTCTTCCTCGACCCGCAGCGACGCGGGCCACGGCAGATGCTCGAGGACTGGCCGGCGCTGGTCGACGTGGCCGAAGCGGCGGCGCTCGGTGGCAGCCGCGTCACGGTCATCCAGGCCAGCGCAACTCCCGCACGCCTCGAACGCAACGGCGTCGACTATCACTTCGTGTCGATCGACGACAACGCGCCGACCGTCTCCGGCAGCCGGGCGTTCCGCACGGTGGTGCAACATCTCGAGCCGGACGTCTTCCACGTCCACGGTCTCGGCTTCCCCGCGGACGTCGCGCGCCTGGCCGAACTTGCGCCCGGCGTGCCGATTCTGCTCGAGGACCACGCCGACCGGCCGCCGCGGTTCTGGCGGTGGCATGCCTGGCGACGCGGGTTCCGTGCGGCGTCGGCCGCGGCGTTTTGCGCGCGCGAGCAGGCCGCGCCGTTCGAGCGGGCCGGCCTGATCGCCCCGAACTGCGAGATCGTGGAGATCCCGCCGCCATCGCGTTTTTCGCCGGGCGACCAGGCGGAGGCCCGCTGGCAGACCGGTCTCGACGGCCGGCCGTGCCTGCTCTGGGTCGGTCACCTGGACCAGAACAAGGACCCACTGGCCGTACTCGAGGGCGTGAGCCGCGCGGCCCGGCACCTGCCGGATTTGCAGCTGTGGTGCTGCTTCGGGACTGCGCCGGTGCTGGCCGAGGTCCAGGCGCGCTTCTAGCAGGACCCGTGGTTGCGCGGCAAGGTGCACCTGCTGGGACGCGTGCCTCA
>JAJTCR010000068.1 GCA_021325695.1 Steroidobacteraceae bacterium
CGAGAGCAAGGTGATCTGACGATGTCCATCGGCTATCAGCTCGACGATGGCATCGCCAGGATCTGCATCGACAGGCCGGAAAAGCTCAATGCGTTGACGCTCGCCATGTATGACGAGCTCGGGGCCGCATTCAAGTCGGCTGCCGAAGACGAACGCGTCCGGGTCGTGATCCTGACGGGCGCAGGCGAGCGCGCGTTCTGCGTCGGCGCCGATCTCAGGGAATCCATTCCCGCCCTGGCGCGCAACGACATCGACATCTCCGCGTGGGACATCGCGCACCTGAAGAGCCTCAACATCGACAAGCCCGTCGTCTGCGCGGTCAACGGGCTGTGCATGGGCGGTGGATTCGAGATCATGCTAGCGACCGACTTGCGCATCGCGGCCTGCACGGCTCAATTCAGCCTCCCCGAGGTCTCGCTCGGGATCGTGCCGGCGGGCGGCACGCTGGTGCGCCTGGTCCGGCAGATCGGGTTCGCGGCAGCGATGGAGATCCTGATGACGGGCGAACGCTTCAGCAGCGAACACCTGCTGCGCGTGGGCGTGCTCAATCGAGTGGTTGCGCCCGAGCATTTGGCCGAGGCCGTCGCCCAACTGGCCGATCGCCTGCGCCGTTTGAGTCCCACGGCACTCAAGGTGATCAAGCAGGCCGTTCGCGAGCTTGGCGATCTACCCCTGCAGGAGGCCTTTCGCCGGGAAGCGGTGCTCGGGCAGCTGGCGTTCACCAGCGCCGATGCCCGGCGCGGCCTTGCGGCGTTCGCCGAAGGCAGGAAAGTCGAGTACTACTGATGGCTTGATCCCACGTTGCCGATGCCGGATGGCGAGCACGCCGTCGGGGTGATCAGGAAGGAGTTCATCGGCTCGTCGCGACGCCTCGTCGTCCACGAGCGCCATCGCGCGCTCAAGCGCCACGCGCCGGCGCGTCTGCAGGCCCAGACAGCCGCTCCGATCGCTAGAGCGGAGGATGCGCCCGTAGCGCCTCGCACAGCAGGTCTACCCCCGGGAGCTTCCATTGGCGCCCAATCCCCGCGATCATCGCGTCGGTCCACATCCACTGATGCGAAGCATGGAGGCAAGCGCATGGCCACGAGACGCGAGTTCCTGGGCGCTTCGTCCGCGTTGTTCGGTACGGTGCTGGTCGGCGGTGCGACTGGCCTGCCGTCATCGGCGTCCGGGGCGGCGAAGACGGCCCTGCTGCAGCGACCCATTCCGTCGAGCGGCGAAATGGTGCCGGTCATTGGCATGGGCACGTCGGGCAGTTTCCAGGTCTCGCCGAACGGGCCTGAATACCAGGCGCTGAAGGAAGTCCTCAACCGGTTCGTCGACGGCGGCGGAAAGATCATCGACACCGCCCCGACTTACGGCAATGCCGAGGACAACCTGGGCACGTTGTTTCGTGCGTCCGGGCTGCGGCCGCGCACGTTCATCGCGACCAAGCTGTCCGGCGTGAGCGGCGTAGAGCAGGGGCTGGAGCAGTTCGCGAGCACGCTGCGACGGCTGGGGACCGACAAGGTGGAACTGCTGCAGGTCCACAACCTGGGGGACTGGAAGACGCAGCTCGAGGTCGCTCGACGCCTGAAGGCGGAGGGCAAGATCAGGTACGTCGGCCTCACGCACTATGTCGAGAGCGCGCAGGACCAGCTGGCGGACGCGGTGCAGGCGTCGAAGCCGGATTTCCTGCAGATCAACTACTCGGTCCGGCAGCGGGGGGCCGAGAAGCGCGTCTTCCCGCTCGCCAAGCAACTCGGCGTCGCGGTGCTGGCCAACCGGAATTTCGAGGACGGTGCGCTGTTCGATCGGGTGCAGGGCAAGTCTCTGCCCAGCTGGGCGGCGGAAGCCGGCGTGACCTCCTGGGCGCAGATGTTCCTGAAGTTTGCCCTCAGCCACGACGCGGTCACCGTGGTGATCCCCGCGACGGGCAAACCGGACCGGCAGAGCGACAATCTCAAGGCTGGCCTGGGCCCGATGCTCACCCAGAAGCAGAAGGCAGACCTCGTCGCGCTGGTCGGCTGAGCCCGCGTTCACCGGACAGCGTCGCGGTCCGCTTCCACAGTGCGCCCACCGCTCGTCACGACTGCGACGGGCACCGGCCGACAGCAGCGCGCCCCGCCTTGCCGACCCTGATAGCGCAGCCCTCATCACGTGACCCGGGCGGGGCGCCACACGCGACGCGCGGGTCGCCACTTCGACACGATCGGTATACTGCATGCCGGTGCTCTCGGGGTCGGCGCACGCGGCCCGGAGCACCGGCGCGGTTGGGACGCCCGCACAAGTCGTGCCATCGAACCGGCGTGAGTTTGCAGAGCAAGGAGGCTTCGACAATTTGATGACTGATACCCACGGAACGGGGGAATTCGACAAGACGTTGCACGACGTGAACGACGCGCTCGCCCTCCTCACCGACACGCTGAGTGAGGTCAGGGGCTGCGAATACCCACGACTGCTTGCGCGCGAGATCCAGGCACTGATCGTCGCCTGCGTGGCGCACGAACGGGTCAAGCAGGCGACGGCGGGGGCACCCCACGTCGACAAGCCGACCGAGGCGCTCGAAGGCCCGCCCGCCGTGGCCGACACGAGCGGATTGCTGGCCATGCTGGAAGCGCGCGAGGCGGAGATTTCCAATCTGCGCGATCTGCTGCACCACGGCGTCGAGACCATCGAGGCGCACACGCTCACGGACCCGGACGGCACCGTGGTGATGTCACACGGCGATTACCAGTGCATCAGTGCGACTGCGATCGAGCAGTGGCTGGACCGGGCCGCGGCGGCCCTGCACCCGGCACGGCCTGCGACCGGATGACGACTTTCGATACTCGTCGTCGCGATCGGGCTGCCAGAAGGCATCTCGACCCTGGCGCCGTTTGGCGTCGCCCCGACGTCGATCGGCTATAGTCCGTTCGGCACGTTCGCCGGGCTGCTGCAGTTCGACTTATGCCATGAGCGACACGCTCGACGTTCTCAACTCGACGCTCGCGTCCACGCTGCGCCTCTGGCGCGGCACGCTCGCGACGCCGGCCGCACTCAGGCCGAAGAAACTGCTCGAGCTCTACGAGTTCGAGGCCTGCCCGTACTGCCGGCTCGTGCGAGAGGCGCTGACCGAGCTCGACCTCGACGCGCTGATCTACCCGTGCCCGCGCGGCGGCACACGCTTCCGGCCGCAAGTGAGGGAGCGCGGGGGACAGCAACAGTTTCCATACCTCGTCGACCCCAACACGGGGCGCGCGCTCTACGAATCCGACGCGATCATCGACTACCTGTACACGGAGTACGGAAAACGTCGGGTGCCGACGAGGCTGCTGCGGTCGTTCGACGTGGCGTCGGCCACGCTGGCCGGCGTCCCGCGCCTGGCGACGGGCGCTACCGCCCGTCCATCGAAGCCTGCCGCGAAGCCGCTCGAGCTGTTCAGCTTCGAGTCGAGCCCGTACTCGCGACGCGTGCGCGAGCTGCTGTGCGAACTCGAGTTGCCATACGTGCTCCGCAACACCGGCAAGGCACGCTGGCAGGATCTCGGGCCGCCGTCGCTGCGGACCACGCTGTTTCCAGACCTGCCGGTCGAGGGGCGCAACCGTAAGGCACTGCTCGAACGGGCAGGCCGCGTGCAGCTGCCGTACCTCGTCGATCCGAACACCGGCGTCGAAATGTTCGAGTCTGCAGAGATCCGGAAGTACCTGCTCGCAACCTATTCGGGCACGACGGCCGGTCACGAGCAGCGGACGCCGGCCAGTGCCGCATCCGCGCGCAACCGAAAGGTCGCGCGCCGAACCGAACGCAAGCGTCCGGCGTAGCCCCAGGAGTGCTGCATCAAGCCTTCGCGGCGCCGAAGCGCCGCAGTTCGCCTTCGATTTCGGTGACGTCGACCGGCTTGGTGCAGTGACGATCGAAGCCTGCCGCCTTGGCGCGGGCGACGTCCTGGCCCTGGCCCCAGCCGGTCAACGCCACCAGCAGTACATCCTTGCCCCAGTCGGCCTGGCGTATGCGTCGTGCGACCTCGTAGCCGCTCAGGCCGGGCATGCCGATGTCGAGGATGCAGGCTTCGGGCCGCTCGCGCGCCGCGACGTCGAGCGCCTCGCTGCCGGAGTTCACCGTGAATACCTCATGTCCGCCAATACGCAACAGCGTCGACAGCGCTTGGGCAGCATCGCGGTTGTCGTCGGCCACGAGTACACGACGGCGCGGGCCGCTGGTGGGCGACGAGATCGTCGGCAGGCGTTTCGTGGCGCCCGCGAGCAAGTCGCCGACGACGCACGGTCCGGGCAGCCGTACGGTGAACGTGCTGCCCTGGCCGGGCCCCGGGCTCGAAGCCTCCACCGTGCCGCCGTGCAGCTGCACCAGGCCCTTGACCAGCGCCAGCCCGATGCCGAGACCGCCCTGGCTGCGTTCGAGCGCGCCCTCGACCTGGGAGAACATCTCGAACACTTTCGCGAGCGAGCCTTCGTGCAGGCCAATGCCCGTGTCGGTGACCGAGATCGTCACCCCACCCGATTCGCGCCGGGCCGCCAGCGAGATCGTGCCGCCGGGGTCGGTGTATTTGGCAGCATTCATGAGGAGGTTCGAGAGCGCCTGCGCGAGTCGCAGCGGGTCGACCATCAGGTCCACCGGCTCGTTGCCCAGGTCCACCTCCAGCGCGTGCCTTCGCGCGTCGATCAGCGGCCGCGCCGTTTCCACCGCGCTCGCGACGATCTTTTCGAGGCTGACGTAATCGCGGCGCAGTTCCAGCCGGCCGCGCGTGATGCGTGAGACGTCGAGCAGGTCGTCGAGCAGCATCGCCATGTGCTCGACCTGCCGCGCGATGACCTCGCGCCCCCAGCGGCGTTGCGCATCGTCGGCGCGCGGCGACTCTAGCAGGCGCGTGGCATGCCGGATCGGCGCCAGCGGATTGCGCAACTCGTGCGCCAGGGTCGCGAGGAACTCGTCCTTGCGCCGGTCGGCTTCGCGCAGCGCCTGTTCCGTGCGCTTGAGCGGGCTGATGTCCAGGTTGATGCCTGCCCAGCCGCGGATCGCGCCTTCCTCGTCCCGAATCGCGACGCCCTGTGCGAGCACGGGGTGATAGGCGCCGTCGGCGCCGAGCACGCGGTGCTCCCGATACCAGTTCTCGCCGAGACGGACGCAGCGCGTCCATGCGGCCACCGTTGCGGCGACCTCGTCGGGGTGCAGCATGCTGGTCCAGCCCAGATTCGAGCACTGCTCCTGCGTCATGCCGATCAGGCGCAGGAACGAATCGCTCGCGTAGATGCAACGGCCTTCGGCGTCCGTGATCCACACGCCGAAATCGATGGATTCGCCGATCGCGCGATAGAGTTTCTCGGTCTCCCGTCGCTGTTGCTCCGCGTGCTTCTGCGCGGTGATGTCGATCAACAAGCCGGCGAGACGCGTCGGCTTGCCATTGGCATCCGTCTGCACGCGGCCGCGGCCGATCACCCAGCGCACGGAGCCGTCCGGTTGCACGATCCGGAATTCCGTCGACGAGAACACTCCGCTGCGACGCGCCTGCATCTCCGCTTCCCGCACGGCCGGGACGTCCTCGGCGTGGATGCCACGCCAGCGCAGCTCCGGATCCGACGCGAATGGCTCGACGCCGTCGACGCCGAACAGCGCGGCGAAATTGCGGTCGACGCCGAGTTCGTCCGTGCGCAGGTCGAGCACCCAGCCGCCGATTTCCGCGGCGCCCATCGTGCTCTCGAGCCGCTCGTTGGCCCGGGCCAGGGCGGCCTCGGCCTTCTGCCGGACTTCGACCTGCTGGCGCAGCGACGCATTCGAATGCTCGAGCGCTTCGGCACGCGCCTGCACCTCGTCGAGCATGCGGTTGAGTGCCTGGACCGCGAGGCCGATTTCGTCGTTGGTCGTCTGACGCACGCGCAACGAGAAGTCGGAACCGTGCACGATCTGCCGCGAGACCCGACCGATGTCCTCGAGCGGGACGGTGAGCCACCGCTGCAGCGCCGCCGACAGCATGAACGCTGACCCGAGACTCAGGACGCTGATCAGCGAAAAAATGCCGAGGTAGGCCTTGATCCGGCTGGTGACGTCGTAGCGGGCACGCACGTACAACGTACCGAGCGTCTCGTCGTTCAGGCCCACGCGTTCGGTCACCTCGACGCGCTGGCCCGACACCCGCACCGCGTCCAGGTGGAGCAGCGGGCGCGTCTGCGGCAGGTCTTCACCGCCACGCACGAATGCAGCGTATCGCTCGCCGCTGGCGTCGTAGAGTGCGGCGGCCATGATCGAGGGCCGCGCGCCGAGGGCTTCCATGTGACGCTCGGCCGCCTCGCGGTCGTTGAAGGCGAGGGCCGGCGCCGTCGCAACTGCAAGCACGCTTGCTTCCGCCGCGACATCCGCCGCCCAGGACTTGCGATAGACGGAGAGGTCGTGAACCAGCAGCGAGGTGCCGGCGATCAGCAGCACTACGAGGGTCGTCAGGAAGACGCCCGCAATCAGCTTGCCGCGCACCGAGCGGCGCACGTAGTTCCAGGGGGCGGAGACGGTCCGCAGCAGGCCTGCACGTGCGGAAGTCAGCACGTGATCGTGCGGCTCCGCGCTCATCTCGCCGCCATCCTGACGCGGCAGCCGTGCTCGGCGCCGACGGCAAGGGTCCAGGGGGGCGCACACGGTCGCAACGGCATGCCGGCGCCGCGGACGTGGGACGCGACCGCGAGTAGTTGCGAACTGACCTTGAGCCCCGCTCGATGGGTCGCCGCGAGCGAAACCTCGAAACGCACGCGCCGGTCCACGACGAGGAAGTTCACCGCGCTGCCTTCGTCCAGCGCGCCCGCGTGATCGGTCACGAGCAGCATGGGACGGTTACCGACGGCGTCGGCGACCTCCCGCAGGTCCCCCTGGTAGCCCGTGCCGACG
>JAJTCR010000069.1 GCA_021325695.1 Steroidobacteraceae bacterium
ACCTCCGACCGCTCGGGCAAGCGCGCGCAACCACCAGGGCACAAGTCGCGTATCTCGTTCGACGACGACCCGCGGCGACCCTTCCGGCCCGAGTGACTCGACGCGGCAGACGGTGCCGAGCAGGTTGCGCTTGAGCAGGGTGCGGGTCGGCACGCTCACTGCAGCGTGAGCCACGTGGACACGGCGCGCGAGACGGCGGACGGCGGACGCACGAGCCTCATGCAGGCATTCTAGCGGCCGGTAGAATGGGCGGATGAACTGGCTCGGCGCGTATTTCGGCTACCTCGCGGGCGCACTGCTCGCGATCCTGCCCATCGTCAACCCGTTCGGCGCGGTCCCGCTCGTCATGTCCGCGTCGGGTCACCTGCCCGAGCAGGAACGCCTGCGGCAGATCCGCCGCGCCTGCATCTACGTTTTTTTCCTGATGGCCGGGTTTCTCGTGGCCGGCGGCCTGATCATGAATTTCTTCGGCATCTCGCTGCCGGGCATGCGCATCGCCGGCGGCCTGATCGTCGGCTTCCTCGGGTTCCAGATGCTGTTTCCGAACCCGATCTCGGACAAGGACGCGATGACCAAGGCGGCGGGCGAAAAGTACGACATCGCGTTCACGCCGCTCGCGATGCCGGGCCTCAGCGGTCCGGGCACCTTCGCAGTGGTCATGAGCCTGTCGTCGCAGGCGGCCGCGCGGCAGGGCTGGATGAGCATGGTGGACTTCGTCGCCGTGTTCACCGCGATCCTGCTCACGGCGCTGCTCGCATGGTTCGTGCTGCGCGGTGCCGAGCGCGTCAACCGCCTGCTCGGTGCCACCGGCATGATCGCGCTGACGCGGCTCACAGGGTTTCTGATGATCTGCATCGGCGTACAGTTCTTCATCAATGGACTGACGATGGTGTTCGACGACCCGCGGTTCTGGTCGGGCCTCGCCGAAGCGGTCCGCTCGGCGCGCTGAGCAGGATCAAGCCAGGCACGGTTTCAAGGAGGACGCATGTTCACGTTACGCAGGAAGAAACTCGAATTGCCGACGGCCGCGGAGGCCTTGCCCGGCCGCATGCAGCGCATGGGGGTGCCGCCACGGCACTTCGTCAACGGCCATGCGCTGGAGCCACCGTTCCCGGCGGGCACGAGACTTGCGCTCTTCGGGCTCGGCTGCTTCTGGGGCGCCGAACGCAAGTTCTGGACGTTGCCGGGGGTGTACAGCACGTCGGCCGGCTATGCCGGTGGACTCACGCCCAACCCGACGTACGAGGAAGTCTGCAGCGGACTCACTGGTCACAACGAGGTCGTGCGCGTCGTCTACGACCCGGACGACGTGGGTTACGAGGAACTCCTGAAGGTCTTCTGGGAGTCGCACGACCCGACGCAGGGCATGCGCCAGGGCAACGACGTCGGCACGCAATATCGGTCCGGGATCTACTGGTACGACGACGAACAGCGCGTCCACGCCGAGCAGAGCGCCGCTGCCTACGGCGTAAAACTCCGCGAGGCGGGGTTCCCCGCTCCGACCACGGAAATCCTGCCGGCCCCGGAGTTCTACTACGCCGAGGACTACCATCAGCAGTACCTCGCGAAGAATCCCGGCGGCTACTGTGGCCTCGGCGGCACCGGCGTGAGCTGTCCGGTCGGTCTCGACGTCAAGAAGGCGGGTTGAGCGCACCCTGGGCCGGCGCGGCTGTCGGTGCTCCCGCCGGCGGCATCACCTCGACGAGCGGCTCCAGTTGCGCGAGCCCCCGCTCCTGATCCGTCCGCACCTGCGGTCGCGAAACGGTGCGAAAGGAACGGCCCACGAAGTCCTCGCGGAAGTCGTTGTCCCTCGACCACGCCCGCGTCCGCGACGACGTGACTGCGATCAGCCCGACGTCGGCGGCGTGCCCGGGTTCGGGTCTTCCATCGGGTAGGTCTGCGCGGGCTCGTCGGCGGGTGGGGGCGGGGCGGGTGTCGCGGGCGTGGCCGGCGCCTCCGACGCCGGAGTCGTACTTGCCGGCAACCCGGACGTGACTCGCGCGAGCGCCGCGGTGAAAGCCTGCGCCTCCGGTGGCGCGGCGACCTTGCCCTCCAGAATCTGCGAGGCGAGGACGTCCGAGATCCCGTACGCGGTCTCGTTCGCCTTGCGATCGATCGCCAGCACGCTGCCGTCGAGCGCCACGCCCGCGAACAGTCCCGAGCTGCGCGAGTACGACAGGACCTGCGCGCTCAGCGTCGCGTCCGTGGCGGCGGCCGAGGAACGGCCGAGCGGGCCTGCGGCGACGCTGGCATCGGCGCCGAGCGTGACCTTGCCGTCGGAAATGCCTTCGACGCTCTGGCGCGACATCAGCACGAGCACGACGTCCGTCGCCTGCACGCCGAACTGCAGGCCGAAGTTGACCCCGCCGAGCGTCACGAACACGGGGCTGCTCCACGAGCCGTCGGGATTGCGCACGGCCAGCACGCCCTTGCCACCGCGTCCGCCGAACATCAACGCAGCCTTGACGACCTGCGGCACGACGACGATGCCGTACGCGCGCTCGAGCAACCACGTCGGGATCGTCTGTTCGGTCAGGTCCGAGAACGCCTCGAACACCTTCTGCGATTGCGCGAGCCGCTGGTTGGTCTTGGAATCCGCGAGCGTGGGCGTCGGTGCGGCGAGGGCGACGGCCAGCAGCAGCGTGAGGCAGGAAGCAAGGAGTCGTTTCATGGTCTTCGTCATCACCGGCGAGCTTCTGAGTGGTTTCACTTTAGCAGAACGTAAGGGCGGGGCCGCTTGCGCGGGGTGATGCGGTCGTCCGCGTCGGCGACCCGCGGCGACTGCTTCTTTGTCTCGTTCGGTGCGCTTAAGTTCAGTGCGGGCCGCGACCACGCGCGCGCAGGCCGGAAAGCCTGCCTGCCCTGGAACACGTCGACCGAATGGACGACGCCCGCCCCCGTGCCGACGGGAACGGGCGTCGCGCTCAGAAGCGGAAGTTGACCTCGAGACCGTACGAATCGCCCGGGGCATCGTGGATGAACGACGCGCCGAACTCCGGCGCGGGAATGATCTCGGCCAGGTATTCCTCGTCGCCGACGTTGCGACCCCAGGCCGTGACGCCCCAGCGGTCGGTCTGCAGCGTCAGGCGCGCATTGATCACGCCGTAGGGGTCGCGCTTCATCTTCGAGAATTCGCCCTGGCCGAAGCCGAAGCCCGTGAACAGGTTGGGCAGCCGCTCGTCCTGCACTGGATGGAACCACGTTTCGCCGACGAACGAGCCGTCGAGGCGCGCGACCAGTTCGAGCGTGTCGCCCATCGGGAACGTCGCCTGCGCACCGACGTTGCCCGTGTACTCGGGCGCGTAGGGCACTTCGTTGTCGCGCGCGTACGGGCGACCACGGTACTCGTCGATGTTGCCATCGGTGTAGGCGTAGCCGGCGAAGACGGTGAAGACGTCGCTGACCTGCCAGCGTGCGTCGATCTCGGCGCCCTGGATCGTGACCTCGTCGATGTTGGTGACGACGCGCAGCAGGCCGAACGGGCCCGCGAAGAAGTTGAAGAACTGCATGTCCTCGACGGTCGTGTGGTACAGCGCGGCGTTGAGGCTGACCGAGCGGTCGAGGAAATAGGACTTGAACCCGAGCTCGGCGGCCTTCGAGACCTCCTTGTCGTACTGGTCGCTCACCTCGCTCAGGTTCGGCGTGCCGTCGTCGAGCGCGAGCGCGCCGTACCAGACGTCCGCCGTCGCGGCGCTGCCCGAGGAATTGAAGCCGCCGCTGCGGAAGCCGTACCCGTAGGAGGCGAACAGCGCGAGGCCGTCCGTCACGTTCCAGTTCAGCGAGACCTTGGGTTGCAGCTGCTCGAACGTCTCGCTGCGGTCGGGGATGCCGGACGTCGCGAGCGCCGGGTTGGTCTGGTACGCCGGATTGATGTAGTAGGGCAGCGGCACCAGGAAACCCCAGCCCGCACCGAAGTTCGGCGTCTGCGCGAAACAGCGCTCGCCGCCGTCGGCGCACGTCGGCACGTTGTTGCTGACCTCGCGGTCCTCGCTGTCGTAGCGCAGTGCGAGCGCGAGTTCGAGGTTGTCCACCACGTCGTACGCGACCTGCCCGAACACGGCGTAGACCTTGCTGGCAAAGTCGTCGTCATAAACGAGGTCCGTCGGGTTCGGGCCGTCCGCGGGCACGAACCCGGTCGTGCGGAAGCCCTGCTGCTGGTCCGAGCCCTGCGAGACGACGACGTGCCGGTCGATGTCCGCGAAATACACCCCACCGACCCAGCGCAGCCGCTGGTCGCCCGGCGAGGTCAGCCGCACCTCGAGGCTCAAATCTTCCTGGTCGCGCTGCTGGTACTGGTACCCGCCGCAGGTCGAGGGACCGTAGGGCGGCAGGAAGCCGGCCGCGCCGCCGCCTTCCGGCGTGAACCAGAGCGACGACGGCACGCCGAAGAACGGCGGTTCGTAGCCCGGGTCGGCCAGGTTCGCGTCGTTGGTCGTGCGGCACGTGTCGTCGAACGCGTACAGGAAGAACGCGTCGCTCGCCCCGTCCGTCAGGAAGTAATTGGTCTGGTCGTTCCACGCGACGTAGCTCGTCAGCGTCGCGAACCCCACGTCCCAGTCGCCCTTCAGCGACACGTTGACGTTCTCCTGCTCGTTCTCGGGGTTGATGTTGTTGATGTAGCGGAAGTTGTGGCGGTTGGGGTCTTCGTAGAGCGCGGGAATGGCGAGGAAGGCGGCCGCGTCGGGCAGCGCGACCGAGCCGTTGAAGTTGATCGCGCCCGACTCGAGCTCGGAATACTTCGCCTTGAAGTCCAGGTCCCCGCCGGCAAGCTCGAACAGCAGCCGTCCCGAGAAGCCCGTCTCCTCGAACTTGTCGACGCAATCGTCGCAGTCGTTCTTGAGGTTTTCCCACTGGCCGTCGGTGTGACGCGTGTAGGCGGCGACCGAGCCGCGCAGCGCCTCGCCGAGCGGTCCGCCGAAGTACACGCTGCCCTTGTACGAGTTGTCCGAGCCGTAGCCTGCCGTCACCTCCGAGGTCCACTCCTCGGTCGGCTTGCGCGTGGTCAGGATCAGCGCGCCGGCGACAGCGTTGCGCCCGTAGAGCGCACCCTGCGGGCCCTTGAGGACTTCGATCTGGGTGACGCCCGAGAGCTCCTGGTTGAGCGCGTTCGGGTTGGTCTGCAGCACGCCGTCGACCACGAGCGCGAAGTTGGTTTCGGCGTCGCGGCCGGTGTTGATGCCGCGGATGTTGACCTGCAGGTCGCCGGCCTCGGCGGTCTGCACCTGCGACACGCCGGGGGTCAGCGCGATGAAGTCGGTGGGGCGCTCGATGCCCGCGCTCCGGATTTCGCTCGCCGTGAAGGCGGTGATCGAAACCGGCACGTCCTCGATGCGTTCCTCGCGCTGGCGCGCCGTGACGATGATCTCCTCCAGCTGGCCTGACGGCGCCTGCGCCTGCAGCGCGGGCGGCACGGCGAGCAGCGTGGCACCGTGCGCGGCGGCCAGGGCGAACAGTCGGGACTTGCCAATCTTCATGTATCCCCCTTGCGTGTCCGTGGTTCCAGGTGCGCGCCCGCGGCGCAGAAGCGCGGCGGCCAATAAAGTCTCAAAGTTCTATGTTTAATACAACTGCCGGAGCATGTTGTCGCAGCGCAACATGACGGTCCGCCGCCGTTTGATAGCATTCGCCTTCAAGCTCGTCTTCGCACGGTCCACGTTCCGCCGCGGCACACGCAAAGAAAGCCCGACACCGTTCCCCCGCGGCCATGCCACGCAAGGACATTTCGTTTCCCGCGAAGGACACGTCGCTCCGCGACGACGTCCACACGCTCGGCGCGCTCGTGGGCGAGATGCTCCGCGACCAGGGCGGCGAGTTGCTGTTCCAGGAAGTCGAAGGCGACCGGCAGCGCGCGATTCGCCGTCGGGACGACGATTGCGAGGCGAGCATCGAGCTCGTGGTCCGTTCCGAGGCACGTAGTCCGGCCCAGGCGGCCGACCTGATCCGGGCGTTCGCGACCTGGTTCCAGATGGTGAACATGGCGGAGAAGGTGCACCGCGTGCGCCGCCGTCGCGATTATCTCAACGACAGCAGTACGCCGCAGCCGGGCGGCCTCACGGAATGCTTCCAGCGCCTCAAGACGCTCGGCTACACGCTCGAGCGGACGATCGCGCTGCTCGGTCGCCTGAGCATCGAGCCCGTGTTCACCGCGCACCCGACCGAGTCGACGCGGCGCACCCTGTTGCGCCAGCAGCAGCGCATCGCGAGCCTGCTCGTGAGCCGACTCGACCCCTCGCTCACACCCGCCGACCGACGCATGACGCTGGAGCGGGTGCGCACCGAGCTCACGACCAGCTGGCAGACGGCGGACAACTCGCGCGAGCGGCTCACGGTCGCCGACGAGCGCGAGCACGTGCTGTTCTTCCTGGTCGAGGTGATCTACGAGATCATCCCGCTGTTCTACGAAGCCATCGAGGAATCGCTGTCGATCGTGTACGGCGCGGACGCGCACCAGGTCTGGGTCCCGGAAATACTGCATTTCGGCTCGTGGGTCGGCGGCGACATGGATGGGCAGCCGGACGTGCACGCGAAGACGATCCGCGAGAGCGTCGCGCGCCACCACGCCCTGATCGTGAACCGCTATTTCCTCGAGGCGCAGGGGCTCGCTGAGACGCTCAGCCAGAGCGAGCGCCGCACGCCGGACATTCCCCAGGCGATCCACGACCGGATCGAGCACTACAAGTCGGTCGTGCCCTCGGCGCGCGCGAGTGCGCCCTCGGGCCACGACGAAATGCCGTACCGCGTGCTGCTCAACCAGGTCGCCGAGCGCCTGCGGGCAACCTACGACCATCGCTCGGGGCAATACGAGCGCGTGGAGCAGCTGATCGACGACCTCAGCCTCGTC
>JAJTCR010000070.1 GCA_021325695.1 Steroidobacteraceae bacterium
AGGAGTTGCTGCGCGACCCGGCGCTGCTGGCGCGCGTCAAGGCCGACGCCGCCGCGCGGATTGCACGCATTCCGCCGCGCGCCGAGGGAGTGTCGGCCGCGCCCAAGCCGCATCCCGGCCCGGCCGGCATGCGGACCGCCTGAAGCGAGCCCCAGCGACGTCGGCTCGCCGTGCGCCGACCGTGGACGCGTCCGCGCATTCCCCCTAAGCTCGATGCGACGGTTCGCGCCTCGGGGGTCGCGCGTTGTCCGCTGTCCTGCCGATCCTGCCGGTCACGAAGTTTCGCGTCCCGCGCCTGCGCGAGGGCACGGTGGCCCGCGCCGCACTGCTCGAGCGACTCGACGACTCGACGCGCGTGCATCCCGTCTCCGTCGTCTGTGCCCCGGGCGGTTCCGGCAAGACCACACTGCTTGCGCAACTCGCCGAAGCAGTGCGCGCGGCGGGCGACGCGTGCGTCTGGATCGCGATCGACCAGGAAGACGACGACGCGAACCGCCTGTTCGCGACGCTCGTGCAGGCGCTCGAACCACTGGACCTCGCCTGGGAAACCCCGCCGCGCGAACTCGCGGCCCGCGTGATCGGCGCCGGCGCCGAGACCCGTGCGGCGCTCGCGGCAGCGGTCAACGCGCTCTGCACCAGCGTCGCGCCGCGAGTGGTGCTGGTGCTCGACGACTTCCACCGCGTCACGCGACCGGATGTGGGCACCGTGGTCGAGTCGCTGGTCGAGCGCCTGCCCGACCACGTCGCGATCGTGATCGGCACGCGCGCCGAGCCGGCGTTGCCGCTCGCGCGATGGCGCGTGCACGGCGAGGTCGGCGAATTCACGCTGACGGACCTGCGCTTCACCGAAGGCGAGGCGCTGGAACTGGCCGGAATCGATCGCCTGGACGGACGCGGTGAAACGGGCGAGCCCGTCATGGAAGCGTTGCGCCGCACGCAGGGCTGGGCCGTGGGGCTGTCGATGCTGTTGCACGCCGGGCAGGCGGCGCCGGCGATTGCGCGAGGACGCGCCCAGGCGCTGGCGGCGCGCGGCGAGGCCGGACAACGCAAGCTGTTTGCCTACCTCGCGCAGGAGGTGCTCGGCCTGTTGCCGCACGAGCTGCAGGACTTTGCGCTGCGCTGCTCCATCCTCGCAGAATTGACACCGGGACTCTGCGCGGCCGTGACCCTGCGCGACGACGCGGCCGAGATGCTCGACGAGCTCTATCGGCGCGACCTGTTCCTGAGCGTGGTGGACGAGCAAGGTCCCGTGCTGCGCTTCCACGACCTGTTCCGCGAGTTTCTCGAGGCGGAATTGTCGAGACGCCTGCCCGGCGAGGTGCAGGCGTTGCACGAACGTGCCGCACGTGCCGAGGAGACGTCCGCGCGCGCGATCCATCACTTCCTGGCGGGCGAGCTCTGGGACGAGGCGCTCTGGCTGATCCTGCGTGTCGGCGAATCGCTGGTCGCCGCCGGCGCCATCACGACGCTCGAACGCTGGATCGACCAGGTGCCGGAGCACGTCCGGCGGAACGACGCACACGTGTCCTACCTGCGCGGCAGCTGCGCGTGGCTGCGCTGGGACTGGGCACGCGCGCGACGCGAGCTCGCGCCGACCACGGTCGCACTCAAGGCGCCGCTCGAAGCTCAGAGTCGCGTGCGCGCCTATTTCATGCTGATCGACGCGCTCACGTCCTCGGGCGAAGTCGCCGAGGCCTGGCGGCGGCTCGACGACCTGGCGGCGCTGCCACTCGACGACCTCGGCCAGGCCGAGCACGCACTGCTGCGCGCGTGGTGTCGCGCCGCGGAAGGACGGCCGGCGCAGGTCGCCGAGCACATGCGCGCGTTCGTCGAGCTGGCCGAACGCAATCCGGCGCTCGTCTGCCCGGTGACGGCAGGGCGCATCCATTGCCTGCTGATCGGGCTGCCCGGCATCGACGACGTGTTCGATCGATTCGTCGCGGCGACTCGCAACGTGCCCATCGGCGGCCACGCGCCGTGGGAGCTCGCCGCGCTGGCGATCGAAGGCTGGGTCCATCTCTGGCACGGCGATGCCGGGAACGCGCAGGCCGTGGTCGAGCGCGCCGAGGTGATGCAGCAGCAGTTCGGCAGCATCCGGCTGATCGGCGAGCGTCTCGGTCAACTGCGCGCGATGCACGCCGCAGCGCGAGGAAAACACGACGAGGCGCTCGCGATCGCACGCCGGCACGTCGACGGCATGCGCGCGCCCGAGCTCGCGCCGCACCGGGCGGTCTGGTTGCGCGCGTACCAGCACGGCCTCGCGCGGATGCTCTGGATGGCAGGGCGCGACGCGGATTTCCTCGCGATGGGTCCCGCGCTGACGGCGCCCCGCACCGACCAGGAGTGGGGCTGGGTCGAGGTCGCGGCGGACGTGAGTCGCGGCCAGGCGGCCCTGCTGCGTGGCCAGCCGCGCGACGCGCTCGAGCCGCTCGAGCGCGCGTGCGCGAGTTACGCGGACCACTGCCTGCCCTCGGTGTTCTGTGATCCGCGGATCACGCTCGCGGCTGCGTGGACCGCACTGCGCGAGCGCCGACGCGCGTGGGAGTGCTTCGAGCCGCTCTATCGCGGCGCCGTCGAGCGCGATGAATACGGCACCCTCCTGCTCGATTCGCGTCGGCACCTCGCGGCGGTGCTCGACGGGTTGCCAGCGGACGTGCGCGAAGCGCCGCCCACCGTGCGCCTGCGGGAGCGTCTGCTCGCCTGGACTCGCGGCGTCGACGGGGGCACGGCCCGGGTCGCAGGTCCGCTCGCGCGCTTGACGGAGCGCGAGCGCGAGGTGCTCGCCGCCGTGGCCGGTGGCGCGGGCAACAAGCACATCGCCCGCGCGCTCGACCTGAGCCTGCACACGGTCAAACGTCACATTGCCAATATTCTGGACAAGCTCGACTGTGCCTCGCGCGGCCAGGCGGCCGAGATCTACCGGCGTACGGCACAGAACTGAGCGGCCATGGCTCCCCGGGAGGGCGGCGGATGGCTCCTCGAGGCGATCCGACGCGGGGTGCTGCACTGCACACTTCCTGCGTGGACACCCAGAACCCCGATTTCACACGTGCGCACGGCGCCGAGGACACCGTCCTGGAGCCCGAACTCGTCGGCCAGGCCGCCGTGGCCGCCTGGCTGGACGGGCTGTGCGCGCAATACACGGACGATGTGCGCTGGAGTGCGCCCCGGCGCGGCGTCGCGTACGTCGGTCGCGCTCGCGTCGAAGCGGCGCTCGCACGCGAACTCGCGGCCATGACCGAGCCGCGCGTGTGCGTGCTCCGACGCTCCCCCGGGCAGGCGCAGTCGTTCCACGAATTCACGATCCGCTTTCACCTCGCCGCGCCCGGCATCGAAGGCGTGCACTTGCCGCTGGGCGCCGCAGTCGAGCTCGAACGCCTCCGCGTGCTGACGCACGACATGGACGGCCACGTCGCGGTCGAGACCTGCATCGAAACCTGGACCTCGCTCGCGCCACGGCCGTCCGAGGGCTGACGCCCCAAGGTTCGACGTCGCGGACCAGCCCGGCCGATAATGGCCGGACGCCCCTCCGCACGAGAACTCCATTTGAGCATTGCACTGCTGATCTTCGGCGCGACGATCGTCGCGAGCCTGGTGGCGCTGTACGCCGCGCCCGGCCTGCTCGAGCGCTGCCTGTTCCGTCCCTACTGGCTCGTCCGGAAGAGCCGGTACGACACCTTGATCACGAGCGGCTTCGTGCACGCCGACCTGCCGCACCTGGTCTTCAACATGGTCACGTTCTGGTTCTTCGCGTTTCCGCTCGAGCGCCGCATCGGCAGCACCGCGTTCGCCGTCCTGTATTTCTCGAGCCTCGTGCTCAGCGACCTCGGCACGTATCTCAAGCACCGCAACGACCCCGACTATGCCTCGCTCGGCGCGAGCGGCGCGATCAGCGCCGTGCTGTTCGCCAACATCGTGTATTTCCCGACCCAGAGCCTGTTCATCATCCCGATTCCGGTGCCCATTCCGGCGCCGCTGTTCGCGGTGGGTTACGTCGCGTACTCGTGGTACTCGGCGCGGCAGGCGCGCGGCCGCATCAATCACGACGCGCACCTGGGTGGCGCGCTCTACGGCCTGCTCTTCGTGCTGCTGATCGACCCGGGCGCGTACGGTCGCCTGCTCGAATTCGTCGGGGGCTGAGCGGAAACGAGAACTGTGTCATGCCCGCGCAGCCCCGCACCGCGCGAAAACCCGCGCCGGAGATGCGCTGCGGTAGACTTTCGCGAACTTGTCATCAGGAGGGTCGCCATGCTGTTCCGCAAAGCCGTCGTCTATGCACTGTGCCTCGCCGTATTCAACCTCGGCTCACCGCTGGTCGCCCGCGCCGAACTCGTCGGCACGCTGCAGGCCGTCGAGGCGGGTACGCGTGCGGACGACCTCGCAACCGTCAGCACGGCGCTGGCCAGGCAGGAAGTGCGCGAGCAGATGGCGGTGCTGGGTGTCGACGCGGCGGACATCGATGCGCGCGTGGCGCGATTGACGGACACCGAGTTGCGTACGCTCGCCGACCGCATGGACGAGATGCCCGCCGGCGGCGATGCGCTCGCGGTGATCGGCATCGTGTTCGTGGTGCTGGTCATCCTCGAACTCGTCGGCGTCATCGACATCTTCAAGAAGACTTGAGGCAGGGGTCGCCGACGCACCACCGTCGTCGCGGGGTGCGCCGCGTCCGCCTGCGTGCGGTCGTCGCCGGCCTCACACTGACGAGCCTCGCGGGCTGCGCCGGCAATGCGCAGCTCGCGGACCTCGCGATTCCGTTGCGGCTTCCTGCCGTCGTCGAACTCGACTCGACGCCCTTCTACCCGCAGTCCGAGCAACAGTGCGGCCCGGCCGCACTGGCGACCCTGCTCGAGGCTGCGGGGCACGCCGCGCCGCTCGACCGACTCCAGCGTGAAATCTTCGTCCCGGGACGGCAGGGCTCACTGCAACCGGAGCTGGTCGCGGCGATCCGCGCCCGCGGCCTGCTGCCGTACGAATCCGGCGGCGACCTCGGCGGGCTGATGGCCGACCTCGCCGCGGGACACCCGGTGCTCGTGCTGCAGAAGCAGGGCTTCGGTCCGTGGCCCGCCTGGCATTACGCGGTCGCGATCGGCTACGACAGCCGACGCGAAACCGTCGTATTGCGCTCGGGCACGACGGAGCGGCTCGAACTGCGCGCGGCCGTGTTCGACGCGACATGGGGTGGCGCCGAACGCTGGGCGCTGGTCGCGCTGGAGCCCGGACGAATGCCCGCACGACCCGACCTCGAGCGCTACCTGCGCGCCGCCGCTTCGCTCGAAGCGGTGGGGCAGCTCGACGGGGCTCGCGACGCCTTTGCGGCCGCCGCGGACCACTGGCCCGACCAGCCGATGCCGCGGCTCGGTTTGGCCAACGTCGATGCGGCGCGCGGGCACTGGAGCGAAGCGGAGCGTGGATACCGCGCCGTGCTCGAACTGGAGCCACGCCTCGCGGCGGCGCTCAACAATCGCGCCGAGGCATTGAGCCGGCTCGGTTGCCACGCGGTCGCCCGCGACGTGCTCGAACGCGGCGCCGCTCGGATCGATCCCGACGACCCGCTGCGACCGGCGTTGTCGCGCACGCTCGCGGATATCCAAGCGCGGGCCGCCGTCGCGGAGGCGATCGAACCCGACCTCTGCGCGCGGCTCGGCCAACCGTGAGAGCCGCCCTCGGCTCCAGCACGCCTGCCGGTTTAAACTTCCTGCATGACCCTGCGCGAGCGCGTCGAGGCGATTTTCCCGGAGTGGGCCCGGTGGTATCCGAGCCTGTTCGACGCCGCGGTCGACCTCGGCGTGATTCGCGCGCGCGTCTGCGACCCGTCCACGCTGCTGCTGTCGAACCGTCACGCGGGCGTGCGCGCGGCCGCGGAACTCGAGCACCGCAAGCGCTGGAGCGCCGAGGAAAACGAACCCGAAGAATGACGAACCCTGCGCACCCGTGCGACAAGTGGAGCAGAGGGTCTCGGAGACTCAGGCCGGGCTGGGCGGCCGTGGACGGACATTGCGCTCGTCGCGATACAACTCGAGGATGAACTGGCCGGACGGTCGGGCCCGGAAACGCTCGATCTCGGCACGCCATGCAGGATCCTGCACGTCGTCGAGCGTGATGCGTCGCCCGCCGAGTTTGCCGCCCGGGTACTCGGGAGGAAGGACCGCGAGCGCGCCGAGGCTCGCGAAGGTCACGTCGGCGAAGGTGAGCGTCGCGCCCGTCAGGTAACGCCGCCCATCGGCGAGCAGCCGGTCCACTTCGTCGAACGTTGCGTGCGTGCGTTCGAGCGCGCGCTGCGCCCGGGCCGGCGTGATGCCGAGCATGCGTCGCACCGCGACGCGAAGGAGGGGTACGCCGCTCGCGAGCAACGCGCGCTGCCACGCCGGGATCGCGCGCTCCTCGAGCCCCCACGAACGCAGGGTGAGCGTCCGGTCGCGCCAGATCCGCGGATAGACCCAGACGCGCATGTCGTTGCCAAGCCGGCGATCGAAGTGCTCCTCGAGGGCCAGCGCCGCCGGCGTAGGCTCGAGGAACCACGTTCGTTCGCCCGGCAGCCGGCCGGCGTATTCGCCCCAGAGATAACGCAGGATCCGTGGCGAGTCGCCAATGCGCGTGAGTCCGGGCGGCACTTCAAGCCAGGGCACGGTGCGGCCCGTCAGCAGGACGCCGAGGATGCCGACGTTGGGCGCCTCCTCGTACTCGACGCCGAGGCGATCGAGGCACCAGCGCACCTTCTCCGAATAGTGCGAGAACGTTATCGTGTGCAGTCGCAGTGCCGCCGGCGGCCGGCGCACGGCGCGCAACGACACGAACAACCGGATTGCAATGCCGAGC
>JAJTCR010000071.1 GCA_021325695.1 Steroidobacteraceae bacterium
GCAAGGGCTGGACGTTCGCCGAGGCCGAGCGCTGGCTCGCGCCGATCCTCGGCTACGACGTCACCGCGACCGCCGCCTGAGCGCTCATTTGCCGGCCAGTTGGGTCCTGTAGCGCTGCGCTTCGCCGAGCAGCCATTGCCGGAATGCGGCAAACGCCGGCAGGTCGGCACTGCGCGCCGGGAACACGAGATAGTGCGACCAGTCCGATTTCAGGCGCTTTCGGCTCAGTGAGCGCAGGCGGCCGGCTTCGATCAATGGACGCGCAAGAAGCGTGCGGTCGAGTGCGATGCCCAGCCCCTGGACGGCCGCGTGGTGGAGGGCCTCGGCATCGTCGAAGACGGCCACGTAGTGCCGAGGGGGCACCCCGCCAAAGCGGGCGAACCATTGTTGCCAGCGACCGCCCGAGTCGTCCAGCAGCGGTGCCTTGCCAAGCTCGGCGGGTTTGACGCGACCGATACGGTCGAGCAGCTCCGGGCTGGCGACCGGCGAGAGGTATTCGTCGAACAAAGGCTCGGCGGTCACTGCGCTCCAGTGCCCGCCGCCATAGCGCAGTGCGCAGTCCACGTCCTCGCGTTCGAAATCGACGACATCCCAGGTCGACAGCAGGTTGATGCCGATCTCCGGGTGCTGCGCGACGAAGTCTGGCAACCGCGGGATCAGCCACCCCGACGCCATCGTCGGCATGAGGCTGATCGTGAGGCCCTCGCGGGCGCGCGAGCGCAGTCCGCGCAATGCGCGCTCGACCGTTTCCAATGCCGGCGCAACCTGCTCGAGGAGCCGGGCGCCCGCCGCCGTGGGCGTGACCCCGCGCGGTCCGCGCACGAGCAGTGGCTGGTCGAGCCGGTCCTCCAGTTGGCGCAGTCGATGGCTCAGGGCGCTGACCGTGAGGTGCCGGGCCTTGGCCGCGCGCGTGAGATTGCCTTCGCGCGCGACGGCGACGAAGGTGTCGAGGAGGTCGAGCGGCAAATCCTTGATTTCGAAATCCCTCAAGCCTGCCTTGCAAATATATCGATTTTCACGTCGATCTGCGGCGGATACCTTTCGCTTCACGCAAGTCGTGATGCGCAGGAGTCAGACAGTGAAGACCTGGATCGGACGAATGAACCAGATGGCCGCCGGCATGCTTTTCAACGGCGGTTACATCGCCGATCCGGCGCGTGGGCCGGTCGACCAGCCGGTGACGTTCGTGGCCGACGCGCGCCGCGAGCCCGCTGCCCCTGCAACTGCGGGCGGCCGCATCGACACGGCGAACCAGCGCGGTTGCAGTGCCGCGAAACTGGCGACGAACTGAGGCGTCAGGCGCCGCGGCCGCCGCGCAGGCGTTCGAGCTCGATCAGGCGACGGATCGCGTCGAGCTCGAATGCGGCGCGCGGCAGTTCCCGCAGCCGTGCCCACTCGGGCCGCAGGTCACGCGACAGCGCATCCGGCAGCGCGCGCAGCCAGCCTTCGATGCGCAGGTCGACGAACTCACGCTTTTCTTCGAGCATGAGCTCGCGCGCCAGCAGCAGGCGTGACGCGTCCTCCGCATCGACCATCGACTGCAGCACGGGCCAGCGGTCACCCGGCCGCTCGGCGCAGAGCGCGACAAACGCGACGCTCGACGTCTCGCGCACGAGTTCTTCCTCGCGCGTGGTCCGGCTTTCGTGTTCCTTCGTCTCGTCCCAGCTTTCCGAATCCTCCGCCATGTAGCGCAGGTACTGCATCGCGAACAGGCAGGTCGGTGCCACGAGGTCCTGCCGCGAACGGGCGTCCACCCAGAGCGCCGCTGCGGCGCGCAGGCAGCGCCGTGCGGTCGTCTCCGCAAGCTTGCGACCGAACACGAGCGCCGCCGCTTCCTTGACGAATGCCGGCAGTTCGCTCGCGATGATCTCGCGATAGCCGGGCACGTGACGGTCGAGCAGCACCGCCGCGCGGCGATCGAGGATCCCGAGGTCGCTCGTGACGGCCGGAAGACCGAGTGTCGTGCAGGCGAGGTTGTAGACGATCGCCCGCGGCAGCGTGACCCCCTCCGGCCACGCATCGCGCAGGTCACGGTCGTCGGGCAGCACCGTGCCGCCACCCCATTCGGCTGGGTAGGCCGGGATCGAGCGGCCGTAGTTTGCCGAGCCGGTCGCCCGGATCCTGACGCGGGTCTGCGGCACGAGACTGCCGAACGGCGCGAGCAGCGGCGCGATCCGCAGCAGGGTTTCGGTGTGCGCCTTGACCCCCTTCTGCATGAGCTTCGCGATCGACTCCGAGTCCGATCGCGCGAGCGCGTCGCGGCGACCGCCTCGCGCGGCCACCTCGCCGCGAAACGCGGCAGCGAGCTGCAGCGTCTCCTCCGGCGCGTCGGCACGGATGCCCTGCAGCGTGACGCCGTCGGACTGGGCGAACTGCCGAATCACGCCGGGATGGCGTGGGTCGAAGCCGCCGCGAAATCCCGCGCGTCCAGCGCCGATCAGCAGCGTCACGCGCGGGGCGGGATGCCCGCGGCGGGCGGCGCGCAACGCGAGACGTCGCTCCGCTTCCTCGCGGCCGGCGACCGCGAGCACGCACGCGGCGTCGGTGGCGAGCTTGCCACTCTGCAGTGCCGTGTCGGACATGGCGACGAACACACGCACGATCGCCTCGGCGTCCCCGGCTCCCGTGCGGAACGTCGCGGGCGTCGGCACGCCGTCGACGCCGATCCCGCGCTCGAGCGCGAGATAGAACTGCTCGAGCAGGTCGGGCAGGTGCGCGAGCGCCCCGACGTTTTCGCACAGTGGCACGAGGCGCACGCGTGCGACCTGCCGGCGCAGCTCTGGTCGCCGTGCTGCCGGCACACGCGCGCAAAGGAACGCGTCGACCCGGTCGTCGACGCCGTCGAACAACCCTTCGATCGCCTGCAGGTACATCGCGCCGATCTTGGTCACGGCGCCGAGTTCGGCCGTGGAGTTCACCTGCGGCACGCTGATCTCGTAGATGGCGTTCTGCGCCGGCACGATACCGACGCGCTCGCACGCGAGCCGGAACAGCAGGTTCGCGCGGGCGACGGAGGCGAGGATCTTCGAGACCTTCTCCTCGTCCTGCTCGAGGAACGGGTTGGGCACCCGCAGCAGCAGGTGTCGATCTTCCCCGGGCACGACCCCGTGACGCAGCAGCGCCAGCACGACCTTCTCTGGCACGTCGAGCCAGTCGGGACTGATCTGTCGTCCTTCGAGGTCGAGCAGCACTTCGCTGCAGGGCCCGAGCAGGTCGCGGACGGTTTCCTCGAACTCGAGCCGCGCCTCCATCAGCGGATTCCACTCGATGTGCGTCAGCGCGGCGCGCGCGCGATTCTCCACGCCGTCGCCGTCCGCACGCAGCGCGCGCTCGAGCTGCTCGGCGCGGTGTGCGGTCGAATCCGGGTGCTTGGTGCCGGTGAGACGAAGGTCCTCCTGGCGGGGATTCTCCAGGAATCGGCGACGCGCCGCGGCGAACGCGCCGGGCTCGAGGCCGTCGAGTGCCTCGTAACCATCGATGGTGCACGTGCTGGCCCAGACCGTGTCGTTGACGGTGCGCTCGCGGTCAGGGCGGTCGGGCGCCACCGCGGCTGCACCGAGCCGGCCCTGCTGCTCGATGCGCGTGCGCACGCGGTCCACGAACACCGCGAGTTCCTTGACGTCCTTCGAGCCGTACGACAGCCGCTGCCACGTGCCGTACCTCTCGGCCGCGTCCGGTCCGCCCCCGAAGGCGGCGAAAGGAATGCCGCCGACGCCGCCCGAGAGCAGGAATTCGAACGCGTCGACCGAATTGCAGACGACAGCGCGTTCGTGAACGCCGTTGCGCAGCCGGTCGAACGACTCCCCGACGAGTCCCGGGAAGGCGAGCGGCGCGTAGAACGTCCCGCCGAAATCGGTGCGCTCGATGCCGAGCGGGGCCAGGGTGTCGGCGGCGCGCAGCATGAAATCACGCCGCTCGCGCATGTATGGCGACGGCCGCCGCAGCGACGCGAGCGGACTCTGCAACGCGGCCAGCGCCCAGTCCTGCGCCAGCGTGGACGGCGTCGCCACGAGCCACGCCGAGAGATTGGCCAGGATCTCGCGCGCGCGCACGCCGTTGCTGCGGATCTGGTCCGAGATCACGAGCCAGCAGGCGCGTGCGCCGGTCGAGGCGCCGAACATGTCCATCTTCGACAGGCCCGACAGCGACACGACGTGGTTGCGCCATTCCGGGGACGCGAACGCTGGATTGACGAACCAGTCGACGTAATCGAGCCGCTGGTACACCGAGTCGTAAAGCACGTAGCAGCGGTGCCTTACGGCAGTGGCGACGAGCGCCTCGACCAGTGCGCGGGGATACACGCGTCCGGTCGGGTTGTGCGGGTTGTTCAGGATCAGGCACGAGATGCCGCCGCGGGCGAGCAGGCGGTCAAGGTCGGCCGGGTCCGGCAGGAATTCGGGCGCCGACGTCGGCAGTTCGACGACCTTCTTGCCGGCGCGCTCGATGAACCAGTCGTATTCCCAGCTCGGACGCGGCACCACGACGCCGGAGCCGTCGGCGCCGAGAACCTCGAGCACGATGGCGAGCCCGGCTCGCGTGCCGGGCGTGAACAGCACTTCGTCCGGCAGGAAGCGCACCTCGGTGCCCGGATAGTCGAGCAGGCCGTCGCGGTTGAAGAACTCGGCCACCTCGTTGCGCACGTCCATGCGCCCGACCGCCGGGCCGTAGCTATGCACCGTGTTGCGCGTGATGCGCTGCGCCGCACGCACGACTTCCGGGTGCGGCGCGAAGTCCGAATTCTTGTAGTCGCCCTGCGTGAGGTCGAGCGCGCCTTCCTGCTGGACGCGCCGGGCGAACTGTCGGACGAACGGCTCCGGCGTCGCGAGGGCCCGCGAGGAAAGCGTGGAGAGCGAGGGAAGGTGCGGTGTGCCGCGCATTGATGAGATGACCGCGCCCGGGAGGGCGCACGTCGCCAGATTCTTCATTGATCGCGTAATCGCTGCAGTCGTACTTACCACGGTGCTGACTGCTCCGGCACCCGAACGTTGCAGACACCGGATCCGATCCGGTGTAGATAGTCGCCCGGTGCACCAGATCGTTGCGAGGACAGCCGTGTCGCGATACCGAACATTCACGCACCGCGTCCGCGCGACGTTGCTCGCGGCCTGCCTGCTGGCGTCGTGCGGGTGCGTCGCCACGCCGTCGGCGCCACCCGGCGACGCGCCTGCGTCACGTGACAGCGACTACGACGTCATCGTCCGCCACGGCACGGTGTACGACGGCAGCGGCGCGCCGGGCCGACGCGCGGACGTCGGCATCCGCGGCGACCGTGTCGTGACGGTCGGCGATCTCGAATCGTCCCGGGCCACGACGGAGCTCGACGCGACTGGCCGGGCCGTCGCGCCGGGCTTCATCAACGTGCTCTCGTGGGCCAACGTGTCGCTGATCGCCGACGGCCGCGGCATGAGCGATCTCAAGCAGGGGGTGACGCTCGAGATCTTCGGCGAAGGGGAGTCCGGCGGCCCGCTCAACGATCGCATGAAAGCGAACCTCGTCCGGCGGCAGGGCGACATCCGGTTCGACGTCGACTGGACGTCGTTCGGCGAGTTCCTCGACGGCCTCGTGCGGCGCGGCGTCTCGCCGAACGTCGCCTCGTTCGTGGGCGCGACCACCGTGCGCGAGCACGTGCTGGGCGAAGGCGACGTCGATCCGACGCCCGTGCAACTCGCGGAAATGCAGGACCTGGTGCGACAGGCGATGCGGGAGGGTGCCCTGGGGGTCGGCAGCTCCCTGATCTACGCGCCGGCCTATTTCGCCGAGACGCCCGAACTGATCGCACTCGCCCACGCTGCGAGCGAGTTCGGCGGGGGCTACGTCTCGCACGTGCGCAACGAAAGCGATCGGCTGCCCGGCGCGATCGCCGAACTGATCGAGATCACCCGCGCGGCCGGCGTCCACGGCGAGGCATACCACCTGAAGGCGGCCGGCGAAGCGAACTGGCCGAACATGGAACGCGCGATCGCGCAGATCGAGCGTGCCCGCGAAGCCGGGGTGTCGGTCGGCGCCAACATGTACACCTACGTTGCGGGGTCGACCGGCCTCGACGCGGCCATGCCGCTGTGGGTGCAGGCGGGCGGGCTCGAGGCCTGGGTGGCGCGCCTCAAGGATCCCGCGCAGCGCGCGAAGGTGATCGCCGACATCAGGACACCGCCGCCGGGCGAGGAGAACCTGCTCCGGACCGCCGGCACCACGGACCGTGTGCTGTTCGTGGGCTTCAAGAATCCCGCGCTCAAGCCGCTGACGGGCAAGACGCTGACCGAAGTGATGGCGTTGCGTGGCACTAGCGCGGAGGACACGATCGTCGACCTCGTCATCGAGGATAATTCACGGGTGCAGACCGTGTATTTCCTGATGAGCGAGGACAACGTCAAACGCGGGCTCGCGCAGCCCTGGGTGAGCCTCGGCTCCGATGCCGAAGCGCTCGCGCCGGAGGGTGTGTTCACGAAGTCGAGCACCCACCCCCGCGCTTACGGCAACTTCGCGCGGCTGCTCGGCAAGTACGTGCGCGACGAGGGCATCATGTCGCTCGCGGAAGCCATCCGGCGCCTGACGGGCCTGCCGGCGGCCAACTGGAAGCTGCGCGACCGCGGCTGCCTGCGCGAGCAGTGCTTCGCGGACCTCGTCGTGTTCGACCCGGCGACGATCACCGACCATGCCACCTTCGCGCAGCCGAAGCAGTACGCCACGGGCGTGGCCCATGTCCTCGTGAACGGCCGGCTCGTCATCCGCGCCGGCGAGCACACGGGGGCCAAGCCGGGCCGGGTGGTTCGAGGTCCCGGCTATACGGAACGCTGAAAGCGTCC
>JAJTCR010000482.1 GCA_021325695.1 Steroidobacteraceae bacterium
CGGTCAGGAACATGGCTCGCTGCGTGTGCGACCAGCGCGGCTGCAACGTCCTCACGTCGTACGCACTCAGCCGACCGAGCATTCCGTTCGACCCGGGCATGGGCGAGACCGTCGATTCGCCGCCGTAGCCGCCGCCGCCTTCGCCGAGGTCGACCTCGCGCCCGATCATTTCCACGCAGAGCTGGTGCAGGGGGATGATCAGCGACTGCGCCTGCGGGCTGTACGCCGACGCCTGCCAGTTGTGGCCGCCGTAGATGCTCGGACAGACGGACACGGGATCGCCGATCTTCGCCTCGACGATGTCCTTGCGGTACTTGAGCTTGCCGGTGCGATGGTCGAGCGGCTCGAACATGTTCTGGTAGAGCGTCTCGGTAAACCCGGCAAACCGGCCGGTGGTGCGGTCGAGCCGCCAGAGGATGCCGTCCTTGCCGACCGTGTACAGGTAGCGCCGGTCGTCGACGTCCACCAGCACGCGCTCGAAACCCGTTTCCATGTCGAGCGTCTCGCCCGGCACGTGCTGGAAGTACCAGCGCATCCGTCCCGTGCGCGGCTCGAGCGCGAGCGTCGAATTCGTGTAGAGCGCGGCATCGCGCGCGGACATGCCGCGACTCGCGGCCACCCACGGCTTCGGTTGCGACGTGCCGAGGTAGAAGAGCCGCGTCACCGGGTCGTAGCTGCCCGCGAACCAGTTGTCGCCACCGCCGCGCCGGCTCACGGGCACGCCGCCCCACGTCCTGTCGTTCGGATCGCCCGGCAGTGCGATCGTCGAGGTGCGCCACAGCTCGCGGCCGGTGTCCGGGTCGTGACCGGTGATGAAGCAGCCCTCGGGCTTGAACCGCTCACAGCCGTTGATGCCGCTGATCACGACGCCGTCGGCGACGATCGGGCCCGCGGTGTGCGTGAAGCCTTTCTTGTAATCCGCCTTGACCGTGCGCCAGTGCTGCTTGCCGGTGCGTGCGTCGATCGCGACCAGTGCGGCGTCGTAGGTCGCGAGAAAGACCTTGTCGCCGTAGATCGCGATGTTGCGTGTCGGTCCGCCGAGCGTCTGCGACTCGGGCGGATACTGGTACTGGTATTCCCAGATCAGTTCGCCGTTGGTCGCGTCGAGGGCCTGGATCACGTTGCCCGGGTGGGTGAGGAACATGATCCCGTCGTGCACGAGCGGCGTCGGCTGGTTGCTGCCTTCCCGCATCGTGAGCGCCCACGCCAGGCGCAGGTTCTTAACGTTGCCGCGGTTGATCTGGTCGAGCGGGCTGTAGCCCCAGCCGTCCAGCGTGCGGCGAAAGCTGAGCCAGTCGCCGTCCGGCGGGCTGTGCAGCGTCTCGTCGGTGACGGGCGAGAACGTCGGCGTTTCCCGGTTCGTCCAGGTGCCGGCCTTCTGCGCGGCTTCCGCGATCGTCGCGGCGCCGCTCCAGCTTTCACGCTTGGGGCCGCCCGCCCCGTCCCCCGACTGCAGCTTCGCGGGATCCCAGCTTGCCGCGCGCGGCCTGCGCTTCGGTGTAGACGGCGACCGGAGCGGGCGCTTGTGCGACGCTCACCGGGGTCGCGCCGAGCAGCGTGGCGAGGACGAGCGTGCGTGCGAGCATAGCGGAGGTCCCCGAAAGCACTTGCCTGCGGCGGGCAGGCCGGACGAATATAGCCACGTTGCTTGTTGGCCGACAACAAATGGTTCGGCCGCGTCACGCTGCGGGGGAGCGATGCTGCACATCGTCACACTGTCTGGCCTGCTGGGACTGGCGCTGCCGCTCGTCGCAACGGCAGCCGCCGTCGACGACACTGCCGCGGCCGCGGAGAAGGCACTGCTCGCGACCGACCGCGAGCAGATGCCCGGCGCCGTCGCCTACCGGCAGTACTGCGCGCAGTGCCACGACCGGCAGGTCGCGAAAGCGCCGGCGAAGACGTTCCTGCAGCTGATGGCGCCCGACGCGATCCTCGGCGCGCTCACGCACGGCGTCATGCAGGAGCAGGCGAAGGTGCTGTCGGCCGACCAGAAGCAGCAGGTGGCCGAGTACCTCTCCGGCGTCACGCTGGCCGACTACCGCGCGCCGCCGACGCCGCCACGCTGCGTCGGCGCGGCCGCGAAGTTCGACCTCGCGCGCGGCCCTCGGATTCACGGCTGGGGTGTGGATGCCGTCAACTCGCGGCGCGTGCCGGCCGAGGTCGCCGGGCTGGCGGCGACCGAGGTGCCCAGGCTCAAGCTCAAGTGGGCGTTTGCCTATCCCGGCGCGCAGCGCGCGCGTTCGCAACCGACACTGGCGATGGGCGCGATCTACACCGGCAGCCAGGACGGCACCGTCTACGCGCTCGACGCGGCGAGCGGTTGCGTGCGCTGGACGTTCCGCGCGACCGCCGAGGTGCGTACGCCGGTCGTGATCGAGCCCTGGGTCGACGGCAAGGCTCCGGCACGCCCGCTGGTGTTCTTCGGCGACCTGGTCGGCCGCGTCTACGCGGTCGATGCGCTCACGGGCGAGCTGCGCTGGAAGGTCAAGGCGGACGATCATCCGAGCGCGACGATCACCGGCTCGCCGAAATATCACGCGGGCACCTTGTACGTGCCGGTGTCCTCGCTCGAGGAGGCGTCGGCCGATCCGACGTACGAGTGCTGCACGTTCCGCGGGTCCGTGCTGGCGCTGGATCCGCAGACCGGCCAGATCCGCTGGCAGACCCACACGATCGACGAGGCGTCGAAACGCGTCGGCACCACTCGTGCGAGCACGGCGCGGTTTGCGCCGTCGGGCGCGCCGATCTGGAGCGCACTCAGCGTCGACGAGAAGCGCGGCGTGCTCTACGCCACGACGGGCAACAATTATTCCGCCCCGGCCACGGACCTGAGCGATGCCGTGGTCGCGTTCGACCTCGTCAGCGGCAAGGTCCGCTGGCACTGGCAGTCGTTCGAGGCGGACGCGTGGAACGTGGCCTGCATGCTGAAGAACGCCAACTGCCCCGACGAGCCGGGGCCGGACTTCGACATGGGCGCCGGCGCGATCCTCGTCACGACCGGCTCGGGCCGGCAGGTCATCGTCGCGGGGCGGAAGGACGGCACGGTGATCGCGCTGGACCCTGACAAGCCGACGCGGTCGCTGTGGGAACGCAAGGTCGGACGCGGCAGCATCCAGGGCGGGGTGCAGTGGGGCATGACCGCGGACGCCCGGCGCGTCTACGTGCCCATCGCCGACATGGCCGACTCCATGGACGGCAAGGTCTACACCGAACCGCCGCGCGGCGGCCTCTACGC
>JAJTCR010000072.1 GCA_021325695.1 Steroidobacteraceae bacterium
GAAGCTCACCCGCGGGCAGCTCGCCCTGCTCAAGAAGCATCCGCAGAACTTCAGGATGAACGTCTATCCGACCCGACGCACGGTCGGGTACGCGAAGACGGTGACCGACAAGGTCGCGGCGCAGGCCGGCAAGGTCTCGTTGCAGGGGTTCGGCCTCAAGGACCTCGACGGGTCGACGACACCGTTCCCGATCCCGCAGAACGGGCTCGAGGCGATCTGGAATCACCTCGTGCGGTACCTGGGCGGTGGCATCGTGCGTGTCGGGCACTCGTTTCCGGTGCGCCCGAACGGCGACCACTTCAAGATCGGGTTCCGCGCGCAGCGCATCTACGCGCAGAACATCGACGGCGCGGAGCCGAACCGGCTTTTCTATGCGCTCGGCTACTTCACGGAACCGGCGACGCTGCGCGGCACGATCTTCCTCGTCCACGAACCGGTCGACCAGGTGGCCGAGCAGCGTTCCGCGTGGATCTACAATGCCGGCGCGCGCCGCGTGCGCCGGGCGCCCGACCTCGCCTACGACGGCATCAACGACGGCTCCGAGGGACTGCTCACGACCGACCAGGTCGACGGCTACAACGGCGCGCCGGACCGCTACGAGTGGAAACTGCTGGGCAAGCGCGAGATCTTCGTGCCGTACAACTCGTACAAGTTGTCCGACAAGTCGCTCAGGTACAAGGACATCATCAAGCCGGGCTCGATCAATCCCGAGTACGTGCGCTACGAACTGCACCGCGTCTGGGTCGTCGAAGGCGCGCTGAAGCCCGGGCAGCGGCACATCTACGGCAAACGCACGTTCTATCTCGACGAGGACAGCTGGTCGGTGCTCGCCGAGGACGCCTACGACACCCGCGGCGGGCTGTGGCGTGCGTCGCTGCACGGGCTGGCGCAGGCTTACGACGCCCAGGTGCCGTTCTACCGCTTCGGGATCTACCACGACCTGAACAGCGGCGGTTACCTGGTCGGCGGACTGGACAACGAACTCAAGGAGCCGATCCAGTTCAACGCGAGGGCGCGCATCACCGAATTCCAGCCGGACGCACTGCGCCGACTGGGGAGCGGGCTCTAGACGTCCGTCAGCAGCGGCTGGATCAGTTGCCGGATCGCCGCGCGAAGCTCGCCGCGGTCGAGGTCGGGTTCGCGTGCGGCCCGCAGCGCGAGACCATCGACGATGAAACGCATCGCCAGTGCGCGCGTCCGCGCCTGGTCCGCGGTCAGCCCGGCGCCGCCGTCCTCGCGCGGCCGACGCAACCATTGCTCGAACTGCGCGCGCGTCTGCGCGTCCGACGCGAGCAACGCCTCGGCGATCTGCGGGTTGCGCGTCGCCTCCGCGCTCATCTCGAGCAGCAGCGCGACATTCATGGTGTCCGCGCCCGGCCGGCACCATTGCTCGAACGCCTGCGCGAGCCCGTCCAGGATCTGCTCCGACGACTGCAGCTGGCGGATGGCGGCCTGTTTCTCCGCGACCTGGCGCTGCACGATCGCGAGCACGATGGCGTTCTTGTTGTCGAAATAGCGATAGATCAGTCCCGCGCTCATCTGCGCGGTGTCGGCGATGTTCGCCATGCTCGCCGCGTGAAAGCCGTGCTCGATGAAGCACTTCAGTGCGGCGCACAGGATGCGGTCCCGCTTCGCATCGGCACGGCTGGCCGCGACTGGACCCGGGGCGTCGATCATCATCGCGGACCCTCCGTCCAGCCGCCGCCGAGCACCTTGTAGAGCGTGATGCGATTGGCCTGCTCCGAGAGCCGCGTGGTGATCAACGCCTGCTCGGCCACGTAGAGCGTGCGCTGTGCCTCGAGCCGCGTCAGGTAGCTGTCGCGTCCCGCCTCGTAGCGGACGCGCGCGATCTCTTCCGCCTTCCCGGCTGCGTCGACCAGTTGCTCCAGTGCCTGCCGCTGCTCGGCGAGCGTCGACGTCAGTGCCAGCGCGTCTGCCACTTCGCGAAAGCCGCGCTGGATCGCGCCCTCGTAGTCGGCCAGTGCGATGTCGCGGTCTGCGCGAGCGACACCCAGGTTCGCACGCAGACGCCCGCCCTCGAAGATCGGGATGTTGACGCGCGGCACGAAACTCCACGTGTTGGTGCCGCCGCCGAAGAGTCCCGACAGCTCGTCGCTGGCCGATCCGACCGTGCCCGTCAGCGTGATGGACGGGAAGAACGCGGCACGCGCCGCGCCGATGCTGGCATTCGCTGCGCGGAGCCGATGCTCGGCGCTCAGCACGTCGGGCCTGCGCAGCAGCGCCTCGGACGGCATGCCTGCGGGCAGCGCGTCGAGGCCAGTCACGTTGGGATCGAATCCAGCCGGCAGCAGTTCCGCCTCGACCGGGCCACCGACGAGCAGGTTCAACGCGTTGACGTCCTGTGCGACCTGGCCTGCATAGCGCGCGAGGTCGGCTCGCGCGGTTTCGACCTGCGTGCGCGACTGGTACACGTCGAGCGACGAGACGGCGCCGAATTCGTGCCGCTTCTGCGTAATGGCGTACGCCTCGTCCCGCGTGCGCAAGGTCTCGCCCGCGAGCCGCATCTGGTCACGGTCGGCGGCAAGCGTGAGGTAGACGTTGGCGACTTCCGCGATCAGGCTCAGCTGGGCGCTGCGACGTGTTTCCTCCTGCGCGAGGTAGTCCTGCAACGCGGCCTGGCTCAGGTTGTGCACGCGGCCGAAGAGGTCGAGTTCGAAGGCGGTGACCGCGAGGTCGGCCGTGAACGTCTCCGTGGTCGGGCGGCCGTCGCCGCCCTGGCGGACCATCGCGCCCGCGGCGTCCACGGACGGCACGCGGTCGGCGCGCTGGATGCGGTACAGCTGCCGTGCACGCTCGACGTTGGCCACCGACACGCGCAGGTCGCGGTTGTTGACGAGCGCGCGCGCGACGAGTTCCTCGAGCTTCGGATCGACGAAGAAATCGCGCCAGCCGACATCGGCGACCACACGGCCCGCGGCATCGGTGGCCGCTGCCGGCGTAACGGGCGTCGCTGTCGTCGAAGGTGGCAGCGGCCACTGGTCCGGGATCGCCGGCTGCGCCTCGGGCAGCCGCGGTTCGAGCGCGCCGCAACCGCTGACGAGTACCGCGACCGCAACGGCGACCAGCAGGCCCGTGGACGTCGTGGTCATGCCGCGTCCCCGGCCGGGGTCGCTTCCCGCGCGACCGGCGACGCGACCTGCGGATGCGGCTTCTTGCGCACGAGCCAGCGCTCGACCACGACGAAGAACAGCGGGATGAAGACCAGGCCGAGGCTCGTGCCGACGACCATGCCGCCGAGCACGCCAGTGCCGATCGCGCGCTGCGCGCCGGAGCCTGCGCCCGAGGCCAGCGCGAGCGGCAGCACGCCGAAGCCGAACGCGAGCGAAGTCATCAGGATCGGCCGCAGGCGGATCTTGGCGGCCTGCATCGTGCCTTCGAGCAGGTCCATGCCCTTCTCGTAGTTGGACTTGGCGAACTCGATGATCAGGATCGCGTTCTTGCTCGTGAGCCCCAGCGTGGTCAGCATGGCGACCTGGAAGTACACGTCGCGCTGCATCCCGAACAGCGTGCTCGCGAGCGTGGCGCCGAGGATGCCGAGCGGCGCGACCATCAGCACCGCGGTGGGGATCGTCCAGCTCTCGTACAGTGCCGCCAGGCACAGGAACACGATCGCGAACGAGAGCGCGTACAGCAACGGCGTCTGCGTGCCGGCCTCGCGCTCCTGGTAGGACGCGCCGCTCCATTCGATGCCGAAGCCCGGCGGCAGTTGCTCGACCAGGCGCTCGACCTCCGCCATCGCCTGTCCGGTGCTGACACCCGCCGCCGCTTCGCCCTGGATCTCCATGGCGGAGACGCCGTTGTAGCGCTCGAGTCGGGGCGAGCCGTACCCCCAGTGCCACGACGCGAACGACGAAACCGGCACCATGCGCCCTTCGCTGTTGCGCACCGACCAGCGGCGGAAGTCCTCGGGCGACATGCGGAACGGCGCGTCGGCCTGCAGGTAGACGCGCTTCACGCGGCCGCGGTCGATGAAGTCGTCGATGTAGCTGCCGCCCCAGGCCGCCGACAACGTCGCGTTGATGTCGGACACTTCCACGCCGAGCGCCGCCGCCTTCGCCGTGTCGACGTCGAGCTTGAACTGGGGCGTGTCGTCCTGGCCGTTCGGCCGCACGTTCGCCAGCAGCTTGCTCTCGGCAACGAGGCCGAGCAGCTGGTTGCGGGCGGCGGCGAGCGCCGTGTGGCCGTTGCCGGCGTTGTCCTGCAGGTAGAACGTGAAGCCGGTCGCGACGCCGAGCTCCGGAACGGGCGGCGGCGCGAACGCGAACGCCATCGCGTCCTTGATCTGCATCAGCGCCTTCATCGCACGCCCGGCCACGGCCTTGACGTGCAGGTCATCGGACTCGCGCTCGTCCCACGGCTGCAGGTTCACGAAGGCCATGCCGGCGCTCTGGCCACCGCCCGCGAAGCTGAAGCCGACGATGCTGAAGATCGACCGCACGGCAGGCTCGTCCTCGAGGAAGTGCTTCTCGACCTTCTGGATGGATTGCAGGGTGCGTTGCTGCGTCGAGCCGACCGGCGCCGAGACCATCGAGATCAGCGAACCCTGGTCCTCGTCGGGCAGGAACGCGCTCGGCAATCGCAGGAACAGCAGGACCATGACGGCCGCGAGCGCGAGGAACACGAGCAGGAAACGTCCGGTGCGGGCGAGCACGGTGCGTGCGACCCTCTCGTAGCCGTGCGCCCCGCGGTCGAAGGCCCGATTGAACCAGCGGAAGAATCCACGGGCCTCGTGGTGCTCGCCGCGACGGACCGGCTTCAGCAGCGTGGCGCACAGCGCCGGCGTGAGCACGATCGCGACCAGCACGGACAACGCCATGGCCGAGACGATGGTTGCCGTGAACTGGCGATAGATCACGCCGACGGAGCCGGCGAGGAACGCCATCGGAACGAACACCGCAGCGAGCACGAGGCCAATGGCCACGAGCGCGCCGGTGATCTGGTCCATCGACTTGCGCGTCGCCTCGAGCGGCGACAGTCCCTCTTCCCGCATCAGTCGCTCGACGTTCTCGACGACGACGATCGCATCGTCGACGAGCAGGCCGATCGCGAGCACCATCGCGAACATCGTCAGCACGTTGATCGAGAACCCGAGCGCCGACAGCACGCCGAACGTGCCGAGCAGCACGACGGGCACGGCAATGGTCGGGATCAGCGTGGCCCGGAAGTTCTGCAGGAACAGGTAGATCACGAGGAAAACGAGGACGATCGCCTCGAGCAACGTCTTGACGACCTCGATGATTGCCGCGCGCACGAACGGCGTCGTGTCGAACGGGATGACCGTTTCGAGCCCGGCCGGAAAGAACGGACGCAGTTCCTCCAGTCGGTCACGCACGGCGTTCGAGGTGGCGAGCGCGTTGGCGCCGGTCGCGAGCGAGATCGCCACGCCGACGGCCGGCTGGCCGTTGAAGCGGGTGATCGCCTCGTAGCTCTCGGCGCCGAGTTCCACGCGCGCGACTTCGCCGAGCCGCAACGCCGACCCGTCCGGGTTGCTGCGCACGACGATGTTGCGGAATTGTTCCGGGGTCTGCAGTCGCGACTGCGCGCTGATCGTCGCGTTGAGCTGCTGGCCTTCGATGGCCGGCGCACCGCCCAGCTGACCGACGGTCACCTGCGCGTTCTGTGCACGCACGGCCGTCGAGATGTCGGCGACCGACAGGCGATAGGTGTCGAGCTTGTTCGGATCGAGCCAGATACGCATCGCGTACGGCGCGCCGAACAGCTGGATGGTGCCGACGCCCTCGACGCGGCTCAACGGATCGCGCAGGTTCGCGCCGACGTAGTCGGCGAGGTCCTCGCGCTTCATGCTGCCGTCCTTGGAGACGAAGCCGATGATCAGCAGGAAGCCGGTGCGCGACTTGGTCACGCTCACGCCCTGGCGCTGCACTTCCTGCGGCAGCAGCGGCATCGCGAGCTGGAGCTTGTTCTGCACCTGCACCTGGGCGATGTCGGGGTTCGTCCCGGACTCGAACGTCAGCGAGACGCTCGCCTGGCCCGAGGCCTGGCTCGTCGCGGACATGTAGATCAGGCCGTCGAGGCCTTTCATGTTCTGCTCGATGATCTGCGTGACCGCGTTCTCGACCGCCTCGGCGGACGCGCCCGGATAGCTCGCACTGATCGTCACTGCCGGCGGCGCGATCGTCGGATACATCGAGATGGGCAGCTGCGTGATCGACAGCGCGCCCGCGATCATGATGATGATCGCGATGACCCACGCGAAGATGGGCCGGTCGATGAAAAAACGTGCCATGGGACGCCCGCCCTACTGCTGCGTCGATGCCACCACCGGCGCGGGCGCGGCGCCGGCCTCCGTGGGCTGCACGGGCGCGCCGGGCCGGATCTTCTGCAGGCCTTCGACGATCACGCGGTCGCCGGCGACGAGGCCCTCCTCGACGAGCCACTTGTCGCCGACGGTCTGGCTCACGCGCACCTCGCGCACCGCGACCTTGCCGTCGCCACCGACGACCATCGCGGTCGTACCGCCCTTGGGATCGCGGGCCACGCCCTGCTGCGGGACCAGCAGACCGTTCTCGCGGACGCCGGTGCCGACGACTGCTCGCACGTACATGCCCGGCAGCAGCACGTGGTCGGGGTTCGGCACCACGACGCGCAGCGCGAAGCTGCCCGTGGTCGGGTCGACGCTGACTTCGGTGAACGCGAGCTTGCCGGGATGGCTGTACTCAGTGCCGTCCTCGAGCAGGATCGTGACCGGCATGTCGGACGCGCCGTTGCTGCGGCCCGCGCCGAGTTGCTTGCGCAGCTGCAAC